>CAXNHQ010000010.1:0-14484 GCA_964202285.1 Rhodoluna sp.
TGTAAAGGGTGTCGAAGGCGTCTTGGTTACCTTCCCAAAATCTGTCACGAGATCTCCTTACATACCAGTTGGTCAATACGTCACAAAAATCCCTGAGTTTTGCCGAAGCGGAGTAGGAATCGTAAACGTTCAAATCTGCTTCAACGCCAGTAATCAAGTCCTTGGTCTTGGAAATCAGGTAGCGATCTAAAACATCTTTGCTATCCACCCGATACTTTGCTTGGTAGTTTGATGCGTTGGCGTACAAACTGAAGAAATACCATGTGTTCCAAAGTGGCAACAGAACTTGACGGACGCCTTCTCGAATACCTTGCTCAGTAACAACTAGGTTTCCACCTCTAAGGATTGTGCTGGACATGAGAAACCATCGCATTGCATCAGAACCATCACGATCGAAGACCTCTGACACGTCAGGATAGTTTCTTAGGGACTTGGACATTTTCTGTCCATCGTTTCCTAAAACAATTCCGTGTGAGATGGCGGACTTGAATGCAGGTCTGTCAAACAATGCGGTTGCTAATACATGAAGGGTGTAGAACCAACCGCGAGTTTGCCCGACATACTCGACGATGAAGTCACCTGGGTTGTGCGTATCAAACCAATCGCGATTTTCGAATGGGTAATGAACCTGAGCAAATGGCATTGACCCAGACTCAAACCAGCAGTCCAAAACTTCTGGCACTCTTCTCATCATCGACTTACCCGTTGGGTCGTCCGGGTTTGGTCTGACTAGTTCGTCGATATATGGTCGGTGAAAATCTGTTGGCTCTTTTCCAAAGTCTTTGGCTAGTTCTTCAAGAGAGCCATAAACATCAATCCGAGGGTAGTTTGGGTCATCTGATCTCCACACTGGAATTGGAGCTCCCCAGAAACGGTTTCGGCTAATCGCCCAGTCACGAACGTTTTCTAGCCACTTACCAAACGAGCCCTCTTTGGTATGAGAAGGGGTCCAGTCAATTTCCTGGTTTAGTTCAAGCATGCGATCTTTCACCTTGGTGGTTTCCACAAACCAAGAAGAAACTGCTTTGTAAATCAGTGGGTTCTTGCATCGGTAGCAGTGCGGGTAAGGGTGATCGTAGCTGGCTTGTCTTAGCAGCCTGCCGTCAGTTTTTAGCTTCTGGGTAATTGGCTTATTGGCATCGAATACATGCTGTCCCTCGAAATCAGTAATCACTGAATTGAACTGTCCTCGTTCGTTGATAGAGACATAAACCGGTATGCCCGCTAGCTCACATAGCTTCTGGTCGTCTTCACCATAAGCCGGCGCCTGGTGGACAATTCCAGTTCCTTCGTTGTCGGCTACGTAGTCGCCAACAAGAACCTGCCAAGCATTCTCGGTATCAAACTTTGTGGCATCTGCGTAGTAATCAAAGATTCGCTCGTAACGGATGCCGGCAAGATCTTTTCCTAAGATTTTGGTCTCAATTGCCAATAGTGCATCCTCGGCTGATTCGTAACCTAGGTCTTTGGCATAGTTTCCCAACAAGGAAGTCGCAATGAGGTACCTTACTGTTGAATCCCCGCCATCAGCGGCGCCAGCTTTTCCTGCCGACACAATCGCGTACTCGATTTCTGGACCAACCGCGAGCGCGAAGTTTGTAGGTAGCGTCCATGGAGTTGTTGTCCAAGCCAATATGCGAGTCTTGTCATAGGCTCCCCCAACGATTGGGAAAGTTACTGTAACCGATTGATCCTGACGGGTTTTATAGACTTCGTCGTCCATGCGAAGCTCGTGATTTGATAGCGGAGTCTCGCATCTCCAGCAGTAGGCCAAAACTTTGAAACCCTCGTAAATCAAACCTTTTTTGTATAGCTCCTTGAAAGCCCAGATAACGCTCTCTGTGTAATTGGTGTCTAAAGTTTTGTAGTCGTTCTCGAAATCAACCCAACGAGCTTGCCTAGTAACGTAGCTTTTCCAGTCCTGGGTGTACTTCAGTACCGATGTCTTGCAGTAGGCGTTGAATTTGTCTACGCCATACTTTTCAATCTCTGGTCTTCCAGAGATACCGAGCTGGCGCTCAGCTTCTACCTCTGCAGGAAGACCGTGGGTGTCCCAACCAAAGCGTCGCTCAACACGGAATCCCTGCATTGTCTTAAATCTTGGAACCAGGTCTTTGGTGTAGCCCGTTAGCAAGTGACCATAGTGAGGCAGGCCATTGGCAAAGGGAGGTCCGTCATAGAAGACAAATTCCTCGGCAGATTCTGCTTTTCTCTGGTCTATCGAGGCTTGGAAAGTACCGTCCTCGTCCCAATAGTTGAGAATTTGCCGTTCAATTTCAGGAAAACTAGGGCTAGGGGTTACGCCAACTGCCTTGCCGTCCGAGTTAAGGGGATACATTCTGGGCTTTCTTGGCGTTGTCTTCGGTAATCTCTATCAATGTTAACCTGTATCTAACCCGTTTTTTGGAGACTTTAGCTATGAATAATGCCCGAGGCAATGCTGATAGCTACGCCCGTGCTGCCACCACTCCAGACAAAGTGGGAGTGGAGGGTCTAGAGCAAAAGTGGGGAGCTAGCTGGGATAGCTCTAAGACTTACAGTTTCGATAAGTCAGCTCCAAAATCACAAATCTTCTCAATCGATACTCCCCCTCCCACAGTCTCTGGATCTTTGCATGTGGGTCACGTCTTTAGCTACACCCATACCGATCTGATTGCCAGATACCAACGCATGATCGGTAAAGAGGTGTATTACCCAATGGGCTGGGATGACAACGGATTGCCCACAGAAAGACGGGTTCAAAACTTCTATGGCGTGCGCTGCGACCCAAGTCTTGCCTACGTAAATGATTTCAAGCCACCATTCGAAGGTGGCGACGGTAAGTCAAGTAAAGCCGCTGATCAAGTCCCTATCTCGCGAAGAAATTTCATTGAGCTGTGCGAACGGCTCACCCTGGAAGACGAGAAGCACTTCGAGGCTCTTTGGCGCCAGCTGGGACTATCCATTGACTGGTCACAGACCTACCAGACTATTTCCCCGGATGCGCAGGCAGTTTCTCAAAAGGCATTTCTAAATAACCTCTCACGCGGTGAGGCTTATCAGGCCATGGCGCCAACGCTTTGGGACGTGACTTTTAGAACAGCAGTTGCCCAAGCAGAGCTAGAAGACCGTGATCAGCCAGGTGCTTATCACCGCATCGGATTCGATGGGCCCGAGGGCAAGATCTTTATCGAAACTACAAGACCAGAGCTAATCCCTGCGTGTGTTGCGTTAGTGGCTCACCCTGACGACGAGAGATACCAGAAGTTTTTTGGCAAGAGCGCTACCACCCCGCTTTTTGGTGTTGAGGTTCCAGTGGTTGCACATCGTCTTGCTCAAAAGGACAAGGGTTCTGGAATTGCGATGATCTGTACCTTTGGTGACGTCACAGACGTCATCTGGTGGAGAGAACTAGATCTTCCAAACCGTGCCATCCTGGGTTGGGACGGAAGAATACTCAGCGAAGCTCCAGATGTAATCCAAGACCCCAAAGCTCTTGGGGTGTTTGCCGAACTAGCCGGTAAAACAGTGTTTTCCGCAAGGCAGCGAATTGTTGAGCTCTTGCTCGAATCAGGCGACATGGTTGGCGAAGCAAAGCCAATCACTCACCCGGTCAAATTCTTTGAAAAAGGCGATAAGCCACTTGAAATTGTTTCCACTAGGCAGTGGTACCTAAGAAATGGCGGCCGCGACGAAGCACTTCGCGATCAGCTAATCGCATTGGGAAAGGACCTGAAGTTTCACCCTGACTTTATGCGGGTTCGTTTCGAGAACTGGGTCAATGGTCTAACCGGTGACTGGCTAGTTTCCAGACAACGCTTCTTTGGTGTTCCTATCCCGGTTTGGTACACCCTCGATGCTGATGGCAACCCCGACTACGACAAAATCATCACACCCATGGAATCAGCGCTCCCGGTAGACCCGACTAGCCAATGCCCCGAGGGTTTCACGGAAGATCAGCGCGGCAAACCAAAAGGGTTTATTGGAGAAGTCGACATCCTAGATACGTGGGCAACCTCTTCTCTGACACCTCAGCTAGCCGGTGGCTGGATCTCCGATCCTGAAAAGTATGCCAAAGTCTTTCCTTTTACTTTGCGTCCTCAGGGTCAAGACATTATTCGCACCTGGCTGTTTTCGACTGTGCTCCGATCATTCCAACAAGAGAAGCAACTACCTTGGAGTGATGCAGCGCTATCCGGTTGGATTCTTGATCCAGACCGCAAAAAGATGTCTAAATCCAAAGGTAACGTTGTAGTTCCAAATGACTTGCTGGATGAGCACGGCTCCGACGCTGTCAGATACTGGGCCGCAGCCGCGAGGCTTGGAACAGATGCGGCCTTTGACATCGGTCAGATGAAGGTTGGTAGGCGCCTTGCGATTAAGGTTCTAAACGCTGCGAAGTTCGTTCTCTCTTTTGAACTAGCCGGCAACAAAGTTGAAGTTACGCAAGCTGTTGATATGGCAATGCTCGCAGCTCTTGCTGAAGTGGTAAGAAGTGCAACCAAGGCTTTTGAAAGCTACGACCACACCAAGGCTCTTGAGCTAACCGAATCATTCTTCTGGAACTTCACCGACGATTACCTGGAGCTTGTCAAAGAACGTGCCTATGGTCAAAACACTGACCCGGCAGGGCAAGCATCTGCCGTTAGCGCACTGCGCATAGCTTTGCTGGCAATTACCAAGTTGCTAGCGCCATTTATCCCATTTGCTACTGAAGAAGCATGGAGCTGGTGGCAACAAGGTAGTGTTCACCGAAGTGTTTGGCCAATATCTGATGATCTATCTGCCTTCAGTGGAAACCAGAACGCCAAGCTTCTGACCCTTGCTTCCCAGGCCCTTATAGGAATTCGGAAGGCAAAGTCTGACGAGAAGCTCTCAATGAAGGCTGAGATAAGCAGCCTCACAATCGAAGCTAGCGAAGCGGATGTTGAGTCGCTAAAGCACATCGAGTCCGATTTGAAATCCGTTGGAAAGATCGACGAGATCAAATACAAAGCTTCTGAGTCGCTCGCAATTAGCGGAGTTTCTTTCAAACCTGGCCAATAAGAAAGGTCCGTAATGACTAGGTCAAATCCATTTCAAGAAAAATCAACACTTGAATACGAATTGCCGGATTTTGCCAAGATTAGTGATGAGGATTATCTTCCGGCTTTCTATACCGGTTGCGAGCAGCAGCTAGCTGAAATTGAAGCAATTACCTCACAGCCAGATGTCACTTTTGATAACACCGTGGTCGCTTTAGAGCGGTCTGGAAAAATGCTGGAGAGAATGCTCTTAGTCTTTTACAACAAGTCATCAGCGGACACCAATCCCACAATCGACAATATTGAATCCGAGATTGCACCCAAGCTTGCAGGTCACGAAGACGCAATCAAGCTAAACCCAGCCCTGTTTACTCGGATCGAAACCCTATACGAAAAACGTGATCAACTAGGCCTGGATGGCGAGTCGGTCTGGTTAGTAGAAAGATACCATCGGGACTTTGTGCACGCCGGGGCCAAGCTAAGCCCAGAAGATCGTGAGAGCCTAAAAAGATACAACGAGAAACTCTCAGAGCTGCAAACCAAGTTCGATCAGAACGCCCTCGCAGAAGCTAATCGTTTAGGTGTTGTTGTTGATGATGTTGCAATGCTCGCTGGACTATCGGAATCAGAAATCGACATTGCCACTCAGGCAGCAAAGGAGCGTGGTCTGAATGGCAAGTACCTCACCAACATGGTCAACTACACCGGACACCCCTGGTTAGCGTCACTTGAAAACAGAGAGTTGCGCGAGAAAATCATGCGGGCAAGTATGTCTAAATCAACCTCGGGTGGAGACTTTGATAACCAAGACCTAATCAAGCAGATAGTAAAAATCAGGGCTGAGCGCGCCAAACTATTGGGATTTCCGAATCACGCGGCGTATGTGCTCTCGGATCAAACTGCTGGAACTCCAGAAAATGCTCACAAAATGCTTCGTCGTATCGCCCCGGCGGCAGTAGCGAATGCCAAGGCAGAGGCCAAAGATCTAGAAACTGCGTTACAAAAAGATTCCGCAAGCGCGCAACTGAGAAGCTGGGACTGGGCCTATTACACCGAGAAGGTTCGCAAAGAAAAATACAACCTTGATACGTCTTTGATGAAGCCATACTTCGAACTAGAAAAGGTCCTTTTCGATGGGGTTTTCTTCGCGGCCGAGAAACTCTTTGGTATCAGATTCGAAGAACGAAAGGACTTGAAGGCTTACCACGAAGAGGCCAGAGTATTTGAGGTTTTCAACGAAGACGGCTCGAAGCTTGGTTTGTTTATCGGAGATTTCTTCACCAGAGATTCGAAACACGGTGGTGCTTGGATGAATAACCTCGTTGATCAATCCAAGCTTCTGAATCGGAAACCCGTTGTTGTAAACAACTTGAATATCCCCAAGCCTAGAGCCGGCGAGCCAGCACTACTTACTTTCGATGAGACCAGCACACTGTTTCACGAGTTTGGACACGCATTGCACGGGTTGCTCTCGGATGTCACATACCCAAGATTCTCCGGTACCAATGTGGAGCGTGACTTCGTGGAATTCCCATCTCAAGTTAATGAAATGTGGATGCTGTGGCCGGAGGTAGTTCAAAACTACGCCAAGCATCACGAAACCGGTGAGGTTCTGCCAGCAGAATGGATATCAAGTCTTCAGGCCTCGGAAACTTTCAATGAAGGGTTTGAAACAACCTCTTATCTCGCTGCGGCGATTCTGGATCTTGCCTGGCATGAGGTTACAGGCCAGCAAGTAACAGATGTGGCTGAGTTTGAAGCCCAGGCAATCAAGGACTACGGGTTGGATTTTGATCCAGTGCCGGTTCGCTATAAGAGTGGATACTTTTCACACGTTTTCTCTGGCGGCTACGATGCTGGGTACTACGGATACATCTGGTCAGAAGTACTGGACGCCGACACCGTGAACTGGTTCAAGCAAAACGGTGGCCTAACACGACAAAACGGCGAACGGTTCAGAAACGAGTTGCTATCTCGGGGAGGTTCGATTGACTCAATGGATATGTTTAGAAACTTCCGCGGTCAGGAACCTCAGATAGAGCCATTGCTTACTCGCCGCGGGTTGCTCTAGAAAGCGGAATCCGCTCCCAAGCCAGCACCAGCATCCCAGCTACTAAGGCCCAGAACGCTCCGCCAATGCCGAAAACTGAAATGCCTGCAGCGCCTACGATGAACGTAATTGCTGCTGGCAACCTTGTACTGCGGTGCTCTAACGAGGCGCCAATCGAGGCTATAAAGCTTGGAAGCAAAGCAAGACCCACCACAGCAAGCAATAATTCTGAAGGAACAGCCAGAACGAAGGCAGCAAAGAAGCCGGCGCCTATTGCAAACAACCAATAAACCAATCCGCCAACAAACGAGGCCAGCCATCTACGAGCTGGGTCTTTGGCTGCTTGCTCGTTGGCGTTGATCGCAGCTGTAATTGCCGCGAGGTTCATTCCGAAGCCACCAAAGAACGAAGCAATCATAGTTGCGACTCCAGTTGATGTGATTACCGGTCGAACCGGAACCTTGTATCCAAAGCCCTTCATGATTGCGATGCCTGGTAGGTTCTGGCTCGCCATGGTTATCAGATACAACGGAACACCAATTGAAACAATCGGAATCAAATCAAATGCGGGTACTACGATTTCGAAGCTGGGAAATAGTCGCGCGCTCTCGAGCCAGCCCCAACCTAGATCCGCATTTACGAGCAAAAAAGCTATAACAATCGCTACCGGTGTTGCCCAAACTGTAGCGATTCGGTTCAATACAAACCAAACCAGAACAAATGGGATCACAAGAAACGGATAGTCGACGGCAGCTCTTACGGTGTTAATGACAAAAACAATCAACACACCCGCAAGCATGGCGTTTGCAATGCTATTTGGTATTTTCTGTACCAGTTTGGAAAGAGCTGGCCATAACCCAGTCACCGTTAGAAGAAACCCTGAGAGTAAGAATCCACCTACGGCTTGATCGAACTCGAGACCAAGACCAGCGGAGGCCGCGAGAAATGCTGCGCCGGGTGTAGACCAAACAATTGAGATTGGCATCTTGTAGCGATAGCTCAATACCGTCGAAAGTAACCCGTAACCAAATAGCAGCACGAATAAAGCTGTAAAGGTTTGTTCTCTCGTTGCACCCATTGCAACCAAGCCAGCAATTGCAATCCCAAAAGTCGCAGCCGAACCGGAAACAGAGGCCACAAAGCCTGCGATTATGGGTGCTTTCAGTTCAGGCTTAGGAGGCTGAACGCGGCTCATTTATTAGGCGGATTTTTCTTGGGCTTGTTTCTTGAATGGAGTAATTGAAGCTTCTTTGACGCCGAGAACAACATCCTTGGTGATTTTGACTAGTCCCTGCTGTTCCATTGTTGGAATTTCAAACATGATCGGTCCAAGAACAGTTTCCAAGATAGCCCTAAGTCCCCTAGCTCCAGTTTCTCGCTCTATTGCCATGTCTGCCATGAGCTCAAGGGCTGGCTTGTCAAACTCCAACTCAAACCCATCGAGTTCAAACATTCTCTGGTACTGCTTGGTCAAAGCGTTTTTTGGAACGGTCAGAATATCCATCAAGGCAACACGGTCAAGCGGCTCTACGGTAGCAATTACTGGAAGTCTTCCGATGAACTCGGGAATCAAACCAAATTTTCTCAGATCTTCGGATTGGACGTCGTTAAAGATGTCTGGGTCCACTCCATGAGATTGAACTTCATTTCCAAAACCGATGCCTCTCTTGCCGGATCGGTTGGAGATAATTTCCTCGAGACCGGCAAAGGCACCGGCAACAATAAACAGGACGTTGGTGGTATCAATTTGGATGAACTCTTGCTGCGGATGCTTTCTTCCACCCTGAGGTGGCACCGATGCTACAGTGCCCTCAAGTATCTTTAGCAGAGCCTGCTGGACACCTTCTCCTGATACATCGCGGGTGATTGAGGGGTTCTCAGCTTTTCTAGAAATTTTGTCGATTTCGTCGATGTAGATAATTCCCTGTTCTGCACGTTTCACATCAAAATCTGCTGCCTGCAGCAGCTTGAGTAAGATGTTCTCCACGTCTTCACCGACATATCCTGCTTCGGTTAGGGCAGTTGCATCTGCTACCGCGAACGGGACATTTAGTCTCTTTGCAAGAGTTTGGGCCAGGTAGGTCTTTCCGCAACCGGTTGGGCCAATCATTAGGATGTTGGACTTAGCGATTTCAATTGCGTCGTGCTCTTTACCTGCAGCCGTTAGAGTGCCAACAGATCTAATTCTCTTGTAATGGTTGTAAACAGCAACTGAGAGAACTTTCTTGGCTTTGTCTTGACCAATTACATACTCATCCAAGTAGCCATAAATTTCTTTTGGCTTTGGAAGAGTGATGTCTTCTATCTCTTTGGCTGTTGCAGCACCAAGTTCTTCTTCAATGATTTCGTTGCAAAGCTCAATGCACTCATCACAAATGTAAACACCTGGGCCCGCGATCAGCTTTCTAACCTGCTTCTGGCTCTTTCCGCAGAATGAGCACTTCAGCAGGTCGCCTGATTCGCTTAGTTTTGTCATGGATTAAACCCTATTACCGATCCACGACAATCGAGGTTAGGTTCCCCCAGGTATTTACTTGGCTGGTAGCGGGTTCTTACGAGAAGTAAGCACCTGGTCAATTAATCCGTAGGTCAGAGCCTCATCCGCAGTCAAGATCTTGTCGCGGTCGATGTCTTTGTTTACTTCAGCAACTGACTTGTTGGAGTGCTTGGAAAGAGTTTCTTCGAGCCACTCGCGCAACCGCATGATTTCTTTGGCCTGAATCTCGATGTCAGACGCCTGACCTCGACCGGAGTCACCGGTTGCAGGCTGGTGAATCAAGATTCTCGCGTTAGGCAAAGCTAGACGCTTGCCTGGAGATCCTGCTGCCAGCAAAACCGCAGCAGCTGAAGCTGCCTGACCTAAGCAAACAGTTTGGATGTGCGGTCTGATGTACTGCATCGTGTCGTAAATTGCGGTCATCGCCGTGAAGGATCCACCGGGTGAATTGATATACATAGTGATGTCACGATCTGGATCTTGGCTTTCCAAAACAAGAAGCTGGGCCATGACATCATCTGCTGAGGCGTCATCAACTTGGACCCCAAGAAATACAATGCGGTCTTCAAAGAGTTTGTTGTAAGGGTCTTGGCGCTTGAACCCATAGGAGGTTCGCTCCTCAAAGCTAGGAAGAATGTACCTAGCCTCTGGCGATAAGTGTGAAAGATTCTTAGGCAATTGCACTACTTCCTACTTGGTTCCAACACCGGTGGCTGCGCCAGCTGATGCCTGAATGTGGTCAATGAATCCGTAATCCAAAGCTTCCTGAGCTGTAAACCAGCGATCACGATCGCCATCTTCCATAACTTGCTCAACGGTCTTTCCAGTTTGGTCTGCAGTGATCTGTGCAAGTTGACGCTTCATCGACATGATTAGTTCTGCCTGAGTTTGAATGTCTGCGGCGGTTCCACCAAAACCACCGGCAGGCTGATGAAGTAGCACTCGGGTGTTTGGGGTGGCATATCTCTTGCCCTTGGTTCCGGAAGACAGAAGGAACTGACCCATTGATGCGGCCATTCCAATTCCTACAGTCACAATGTCGTTTGGCACATACTGCATGGTGTCGTAGATTGCCATTCCGGCAGTAATTGAACCGCCTGGTGAATTGATATAGAGGTAGATGTCCTTTGTAGAATCTTCTGCTGCAAGAAGCAATATCTTTGCGCAGATGTCATTTGCCATGTCATCGCGCACTTCACTGCCGAGCCAGACGATTCGATCCTTTAAGAGGCGGTCAACGGTGGAAAACTTCTCCATTGCCTTATCTGCCATTTGATTCACTACTCCAATGCTTGATTACTGCTGCTAGACCAAGATACTTGGAAAAGAACCCGGAATCAGGCTTGTTCGCCTAGGGCAATAAAGGCTGTGTCTTAGTCGTGATCGTGACCGGCGTGGGATTCTGATGCCTCGTTGTCACTTTTTAGGAACTCCCCCAAATCAACGGGGTTTTTGGCCTTATCGGTCACTATGGCTTCAGATAAAACGATCGACAGCGCCTTGCGCCTCGCAACCTCCCCAACAAAAGCTGGGACCTGACCATTTTTGCTGATTGTCTCAACAAATTCGTTTGGATCCATGCCGTAGTTTTGGCTACTCATCATTAGGTACTGCATGAGCTCCTGCTCGCCAACTTTGACACCCTCGCCTTCAGCAATCGCATCCAAAATCATCTGAACCTTAAAGGATTTTTCAGATTCCAAAGTCACTTCCGCGCGGTGCTTGTCATCTTGAAGCCTGCCTTCACCTTCAAGATGCCTATTCACATCGGATTCGATCATTTCTTTAGAAACTGGCACGTCAATAATCTTCAGTAACTGTTCGGTCAGCAAGTCTCTTGCCTGAATTCCTTGTGAGTAACTCTTGGCTTTGGCAATCTGAACTTCAATGTCTTTGTTGAGTTCTTCAAGTGTGTCAAACTGACTAGCCATTTGAGCAAACGCGTCATCGGCAACTGGAAGCTCGCGTTCCTTAACTGCGTTTACCTTCACGCTAACTTCTGCTTCTTTGCCGGCCATATCTCCGCCCACAAGGTTCGACCGAAATGTGGTGGTTTCCTGGGCGGTCAAGGTGTCAATTGCTTCATCAATACCGTCAAGTAAATTGCCTGAACCAACTTCGTAGGAAATATTCTCCGCAGAGTCAATTTCCTTGCCATCGATTGTTGCGGTTAGATCAATTGATACAAAGTCACCCTTTTTTGCAGCACGTTCAACGGTCTTTAGAGTTCCAAATCTGGCGCGAAGTGCGTTTAGCTCATCCTCAATTTCTTTGCCACCGACTTTAATGTTGTCAACTTCAACCTTTAGGCCGCGGTAGCCAGGCAGTTTTATCTCAGGTCTGACCTCTACTTCAATTTCAACAACCAGGTTGCCGAGGAAAGTGTTCTCATCAGGACTCGAGATAACATCGGCTTTTGGCTGGCCCAGTGGGCGCAGCTTGCTTTCTTCGAGCGCTTTTTTATAGATGCCATCGAGGCCATCGTTGATGGCATGAGCCAAGATTGCTGGGCGGCCAACTCTTTGGTCTAGCAAAGTAGCAGGGATTTTTCCTTTGCGGAATCCAGGAACATTTACCTGCTGAGCAATGTGCTCATAAGCATGATCGAGCGAAGGCTTGAACTCTTCGGGGGTTACTTCGATGTTGAGCTTGACGCGGGTGGGGTTTACTCGTTCAACGCTAGTTTTCAAGTTGTTCTCCTGGAAATGAGCCCCCATAAAAGGGGTAAACAAATACGGGTCTTTGTTTGTCGGGGTGACAGGACTCGAACCTGCGATATCCTGCTCCCAAAGCAGGCGCGCTAGCCACTACGCTACACCCCGGTGGTTTTTGGAAGTAATTCCATAAACAACCTCGGTCAGTCTATCCCATACAATAGTGAGGTAGCGAACGGCTTTTTCGGGAGTGTAGCTCAATGGTAGAGCCTCAGTTTTCCAAACTGATGGCGCGGGTTCGATTCCCGTCACTCCCTCCAATTACCTCTGACAGCTGTTACACCAATAAAGCTTGCGGCCATAGAAGAGCTCGAGCTTTACTTTCTTGCCACAGTTTCTGCATGGCAAACCCTCGCGTTTATAAACGTAGTAACGGTCCTCAATAGGGACTTTTGCCTTAAGGAAATCATCACGAGTTAGCATCAAGCCTGTCTTTACGCCAATTTTCATCAGAGTTACGGCGTCATCCCAAATTGCTAACAGCGCTTGTTCTGAAACTTGGTTTCCAGCTCGATGCGGGCTTATGCCAGATCTGAACAACAGTTCCGCTCGATACACGTTACCGATACCACTTATAACGGCTTGATTCATCAATAATGAGCCAAGAGGGGTAGCCGATGCCTTTACTTTCGAAACAAAGCGAAAGGCTTCTTTCCCGGAAGGATCAGCTCTTAGCGGATCGGGGCCGAGTCGATTGAGCACAGCCAAAACCTCACTTGAATCAATAACCTCGCAAACCGTTGGCCCTCGAAGATCTGCTGAGGCGGTACTTGAGCCAAATCTTGCGCGGACCTGACCCCAAACTTCTGGCGCTTTACTAACTGGCACATCGTAAAAGTTCCATTTGCCATAGATTCCCAAGTGAACCCTAATGGTCAGCTTGTTATTAAACCCGAGAAACAACTGCTTGCCAATGGCGCTCGAGTCAATTAGTTTCCTCCCAGAAACTAGAGAGGCCTGCTCGGTAAATCGTCCTTGAGGGGAGACGATCTTCAGCTTTGAATCGACAAACAATTCAGCAAATTTGTTTGCGGTTCTATGAACGGAGTGGCCTTCTGGCATGCTGCTAGGAAATTAGGTCTTCGATTAGTTCAACCACTGCTCTTGGGTCTTTGCTTCTTATCGACACCTCGGTGCCATCTTGGAGGTTCAGCTTCACTGCTGGACCTTTAGAAGGAACAAAGCCGATCTTTCGGGTGGTCACCCTAATCCCCCAGCCACCAAATTCTCGTGCAGTAACAACTCCTTCGGAAGCGCTAACAATCTCTTCTGGATCAAAACTCATAATGTTCAATCCGCGCACCCGAACTTGAACATTCTCGCTCACCACTATTTCTGGCATTGACAGTAAAAAAGTAAGTAAGACCGGAATCGATAGCAAGATAGCCACAAAAACTGGCAATGGGAAATCAACAGCAACAGCCTCTGATGCTCCGATTTGAATCAACACAGACAGGTAAACAATCCCAGTCACTAGCCAAAACACGATTCCAAAAACCGTTTTCAGCAAGTTCGCAATTCGACGCTTTGACTTCAGCCAGATTTCTGTTGCAAGCGAAGGGACCCAGAGAACTATCTGAAGGACTAACACAGTTAATGCAAACTCGCTAACAGAAACAAATCCATCAGGCTGCATTGTTATGCTCCAATGAATTGCCATCGGGTTAGGTAACTGACCTGCAGCATAAAAAGAAGATATGAGAACTTGTAATCCCGCGATAGCAAGTGGCGGAACTAACCAAGTGGAAAGTCTCCTAAGGCCAAACTTCATTAGTTAGCTAATCTCTCCGGTTTGCTCGTAGAGTCCAATCTTTCCGATTCTGCGCTCATGTCTTTCATCCATACTGAATGGTTCGGCGATGAAAACCTTGATTAGCTCAAGAACTTCTTCCTTGCTGTGCTGTCTGGCACCAACTGCGATTACGTTAGCGTCGTTGTGCTGCCTAGCCAGTTGTGCAATCTCTTTGTTCCAAACCAGCGCCGCTCTAATTCCTTTGACTTTGTTGGCAGCGATTTGTTCACCGTTTCCAGAACCTCCAAGAACTATTCCTAGAGCAGATACTTCGGCTTGGAGATCTCGTTGAACAGCCAGGGCTGCATTGATGCAAAATGCTGGGTAATCATCAAGCGGATCAAATGACTGCGGTCCGTGATCAAAGACTTCATGGCCGAGGTTAGTCAGTTCCTTGATTAGGTAGTGACTAGTTTCTAAACCAGCGT
>CAXNHQ010000011.1:0-14114 GCA_964202285.1 Rhodoluna sp.
TCTGGCTAGATAAATCCGGTTCAATCAAGAACCTGTCTAAAACAATCAAAGGTGCGTACAAGGACATCTCCGAGGGTCAGGATAAACGAGCACTACTGAAAGACCCAACCTGGTTGTTACAAAGCGCGCTAACTGAGGCGATGATAGAAACCTATCAGGGCTTGATTACCGCTAAACAATCTTCATAGTTTCATCACGTTGGGCTAATTGTCCCTTGAAGTTTTCGCGATCTTGATTAGAAGTGCCTCAGTGACGAGTATTGCGATGGTAAGTTTTTCAACCGAGTAATTTTCCTTGTGATGCCAAGTGACCCTGGCTGGGGTTTTAGAAATCTGGTAAACCTTGCGAAGCCGTATGGCCTTCCATCCAATCGATGTCATTACCCTAAAAATCCCACAGATCAACAGGAATAACAGATGTTTCCAAATGCTCAGGAATCATCGTCCAAATGACGCTCAAAGATGAGCTCTTTTTCGATGGGTTTTTCTAGGCAATTTATGAAGCATTTAATAGCAGACACAATTACGCCTAGATGGGGCTAGAACAAAGCGCTAAGCACTCTTGGAGTAATGCCGCGAAAGCTATTTGGGAAACTCACCAAGGTTTATGATAATCAAATGACTGCGGGAGATACGGACCACCTTGATGCACTCGAGGCTGAAGCGATATGGGTTATTCGAGAGGCTTACGGGGCATTCACTAAGCCAGTGATTCTTTACAGCGGTGGCAAAGATTCAACCGTCCTGCTCCACTTAGCTTCAAAGGCTTTTGCGCCATTGAGTATACCGATTCCGGTTCTGCATATTGACACAACGTGGAATTTTGACGAGCTCATTGAGTTTCGAGAACAAACTGCGCGCAAACTCAGTCTTGACTTAATTGTTTACTCCAACCCCCTTGGTGTAAATGGAAAGGTAACGCCCTTTACCCACGGCACCGATGAGTACACACGAATTATGAACACTGATGCGCTTAGACAGGCTCTTGACCAAGGGCGGTTTGATGTGGCTCTGGGTGGCGCAAGAAGAGATGAAGAGAGATCACGCGCAAAAGAAAGAATGTTCAGCCTGAGAGGATCCGGACAAAGTTGGAACCCAAGTTCACAGCGTCCGGAGTTCTGGACCACAGTTAATTCTTCTCTGGGAGAAGGCCAGACGATGCGGGCGTTTCCAATTTCTAACTGGACCGAGTTAGACGTCTGGAAGTACATAAAGAGGGAAAGTTTGCAAACGGTTCCTCTTTACTTTTCCAATATCAGGCCTACGGTTACACGAGGAGGGAAGATTATCGTGGTCAACGACTCTCGCTTCATATTGAACACCGATGAAACTCCTGTGGGCAGAAGGGTACGTTTTCGCTCTTTAGGTTGTTACCCCTTGTCAGCTGCTGAAGAAACGAGCGCAGAAACAGTGGAGGAAATCATCCAAGAGCTTGAGAAAACTAGGTCATCTGAAAGAGCCGGAAGATTAATTGACGAGGATAACGCTTCTTCTATGGAGCGCAGGAAGGTTGAAGGGTACTTCTAGTGACAAGGTCACATATTCCTCGGATTGTTGTGTGCGGGGCGGTTGACGATGGAAAAAGCACGCTGATCGGGAGATTGCTAGTAGAAACTGGGAGTGTGCCTCTGGATGAATTGGCTTTGTCTAAGAATTCAGATGGCTCTTACGACCTAAGCAGACTTACCGATGGCCTGCAGGCAGAAAGAGAACAGGGGATAACCATTGATGTTGCCTACAGGTACCTAAAGCTTCCTGAGGGCAATCGTGCGCTTCTAGCTGACTCACCAGGCCACGAGCAGTACACACGAAACATGGCTGTAGCTGCCTCAACTGCAGACCTAGCAATAATCGCTGTGGATGCATCAAAGGGTGTCAGCACGCAAACAAAGCGTCATGCATCCATTTGCCAGTTGATGGGGGTTAGGGCAGTAGTAGTAGCCCTAAACAAGATTGATATCTTGGATAAGAAAGAGCAAAAAAGGCTGATCAGCGAACTTACTCAGGAAATAGAGTCAGAATTCACGACCTTATTCAAGAACCTTTCTTCGAACAAAGCAGATCACCCCCGTGTAGTCGTGGTACCAGTTTCTGGAGGCAGAGGCGACAACATAACTAGCGCTAAGTCGGGCGACGTGAGTCTACTCAGCACGATAATCGACGAACTAGGAGGAATCGAGTCAAAACCTTCCAGTCCATCACCTGAATTGAGAATTCCTATTCAAAGCGTGCTTAAACAAGATGGTAAGCGCTGGTATGTAGGTCGAATCGCGTCTGGTTCAATCCATCTGGGGGACGAAGTTTTGCTCTGGCCATCAATGAATCGATGCCGAGTTACAGAATTGACCGTGAGCGGCACCGCTGTAAATGGGGCTGGAACAGGAACGTCAGTGTCTTTGTCAATGGAAAATGACGTTGTTCTTGGTCGTGGTGATGTTGTTGTTGGGATAAACAACAATTTTGAGCAATGTCTTAGTCGGGCCCACCTTGCGAACCTGGTGTGGATTTCTTCGGAGCCGCTGGAAATCTCAACCTCTTACCTACTTCGTGTTGGACCAATAGAAATTCCAGTCAGGGTTGAGGTGGTTAGGTATCAAATTGATCCTGAAACTAACCTTCAGGTTAAATCAGGCGGTTTAGAGAATAATCAAATTGCCCGAGTCGAGATTTCTGCAGATCGACCCTTTCTTTTAGACGCATATAGTGTTTCTAGAGATACGGGCGGATTTATCTTGTGCGATCGAGTAACTGGTGACACAGTTGCTGCGGGAATGTCAATTAGCCCATTGCAACGATCCTCAGAAGTGACACGGTACCTGTTTGAGGTTACCCGAGAGCTTAGGGAGCGACAGAACGGTATTCGTGGTGGAGTGATATGGTTCACAGGTTTACCAGGTAGCGGAAAGAGCACAATCGCTAATCAACTTGAGAAAACCTTGTTTGAAGTTGGTATTCGAAGTTTTGTAATTGACGGGGATATGGTACGTCAGACCCTTAGTTCAGATCTTGGTTTCTCAATCGAAGATCGCACTGAGAATGTCCGAAGAGTTGCTCAGCTTTCCAGCTTGATGTTAGAGGCGGGGATGGTCGTGTTGGTTTGTCTTGTGTCACCCTCGGCCTCTGACCGAGCATCGTCGCGATCTCTTTTTTCAAACTCTGATTTTGTTGAAGTCCACGTAGATACACCATTGGAGGTCTGCAAGCTAAGAGACCCTAAAGGTCTTTATGCAAGAGCGTCCGCCGACCCCTCAAATGAAATGACTGGCGTTGGACAACAATATGAAGCCCCTGCGGACCCAGACTTTGTCCTAGACGGAACGCTGGATGTTCTAGAGAACTGCAAACCACTTCTCAGCTGGGTCAGATCCCGCAAAATGTAGTTTTCAGGAAATCACTTTTGCTGGGTACTTGATAGACCTCTATAGGAATTGGATGTTGGTACGAAAAACCCAGATGAATTTCTTGATTAGAACCAAGACAACTAAAAACAGGTTACTTGCTTGTCTTTCTAGGTACATTTCTGACAATTGCTTCACTGGCAACCCAAGACAAACCTGTCCTCACTACCCGAACTATTGAAGCGACTCTAAATACTCAGCGGAGCGGTAGACCTAGGTGTCGATTCCAAGGGGTTCCGTGATTAACTTATTTCGAGACTGAGTGAGTAGATCTAGGTGTGGGTTTGAAATTCTCCTTCTAGAGGCTTGTGATCAGGAAGCAGAGTGAAGATTCGTTAGAATCGTCATTGATTGCACGGGTCGACGGAAACTTACTGATTGAGCCTGAGACAGACAAAAGGCGATTTTTTATGTGGATGATTCTCTCTATTTCAGTAATTGGGTTTCTGGCACAAATTATTGACGGATCCTTAGGAATGGCTTTCGGGGTATCCGCAACAAGTTTCTTAATTCTTTTGTCGTACTCGCCAGCGGCAGCGTCCGCTGTGGTGCACATAGCCGAGATGGTTACCACAGCAGTTTCAGGTTTGTCGCACGCGAAGTTCGGGAATGTTGACTGGCCGGTGTTATTCAAGATTGCAGCGCCTGGCTCAATTGGTGCACTAATTGGTGCCTTATTACTTTCCAGTATTGATTTGAGTGCGGCACGTAATTGGACCTCTGTGGTTCTCTTGTGCCTTGGAGTGTTAATCGTTGTGAAATTCGCCCGAAACTCCTCTCGAAATCGCTTGAGGAAAGGGCGAAAGAGGTGGTTGATTCCTCTTGGGTTGTTTGGTGGCGTAGTCGACGCAACTGGGGGTGGAGGCTGGGGTCCGATTGTTACCAGCTCAATGACGTTGAGTGGTGTTCTTGAACCAAGAAAAGCGATTGGCACGAGCAACGCTGCCGAATTTGCCGTAGCGGTCTCTGCGTCAATTGGTTTCCTGATTGGTCTTGGATTAGCAGGAATAGATTGGACTGCAGCCGTGGCCTTGATGATTGGCGGGGTATTAGCAGCACCAGTTGCGGCTTACATAGTCAAGATTGTAAACCCTAGATTTCTTGGCATAGCGGTTGGAGTTGTGGTTATCATCCTGAACTTGAGACAACTCAGTATTTAGATCAAACCTGGATTGTGGTGAATTTTCGAAAGCAGGTAGCAGGTTGAATGGTTCCAAAAGACTTCAGTTTTTCTCAACCCGGGAATAGAAAAACGCCTGCTGGAATCTACCAGCAGGCGTTAGTCTTTTTGAAACTTACTTCTTGGCAACTACCTTCAGCTTGATGGTGGCAACTAAGTCACCGTGCAAGCGAACGGTTGCAAGATACTCTCCGACAGAGCGAATTGGGTTTGGAATTTCAACCTTGCGCTTGTCAATTTGACCAAGTCCAGCTTCCGAAACGGCAAGTGCGATGTCGCCAGTCTTTACCGATCCAAACAATCTGCCGCCAACACCTGCCTTAACTGCAAGCTTGACTGCACCTTCTTCGAGTCTGGCCTTTAGTGTTTGTGCTTCTTCTAGGGTTGCAAGCTGACGTGCGTCACGAGCTGCGCGGATAGACGAAACTTGCTTCTCTCCACCCTTGCTCCAGGTAACAGCAAAGCCGCGAGGTAATAGGTAGTTACGTGCGTAACCGTTTTTTACTTCAACAACGTCTCCTGCGGAGCCAAGGCCTGAAACCTCATTGGTAAGAATGATCTTTGACATGGTTTCTCCTTAGCGGCCAGCGCCTGCGTATGGCAACAAAGCCATTTCGCGTGCGTTCTTGATTGCGGTTGCGAGTAGGCGCTGTTCCTGAACGGACACACCAGTGATTCTTCTGGCACGGATCTTTCCGCGGTCAGAGATGAATTTTCTTAGAGTTGCAACGTCTTTGTAATCAATGACGCCAACTTTCATGAACTTAACTGGAGCTAGTTTGTCTAGCTTCGAGTTGCGAGTTGGTTTACGACGTGGGTCGGTCTTTCCAGCCATTTGGTTTTTCTCCTAGTTTCTAATCTTTAAAAAGGGGTGTCGTCAGATGCCGGTGCACCTGGGTTGGCCCAGCCATCGTCAGCTTTCGCTGCGGCAGGGGAAGTTGGGGTGTTCGCCCATGGATCGGACTGAACCTGAGATTGGCCACCAGCTGGTCCACCTTCGCGAGCGCGTCTGGTGACTGCAGCTGTTGCATATCTAAGTGATGGTCCGATTTCTTCGATGTCAACTTCTAGAGATGCGCGAGCTTCTCCTTGAGCAGACTGATAAGCCGATGGGGACTTCAGGCGTCCTGACACTACAACTCTGGATCCCTTGGTCAAAGACTGGGCGACGTTTTCTGCAAGTTCACGCCATGCGGTGCAGCGTACCCAAACAGTTTCGCCGTCTTCCCAAGTGTTTGTGGTGCGATTCATAACGCGAGGAGTTGATCCAACTCTCACGCTGCAAACTGCAATTCCACCCTGGGTGTAACGAAGTTCCGGGTCGTCGGCTAGGTTGCCAACTACTGTGATGTTTACTTCTCCAGCCATGACTACTCAACCACCGCTTCTGCCTCAGAAGATGACTCTTCCTTCTTGGAATAAGACTTTGAGTCAGAGTACTTGGAATCTGAATCAGACTTCTTGGCGTAAGGCTTGCGGGCAGGCTTTTCTGGTGAGTACTCAATCGGAGTGATTGTGAACTTCACTTCCTCGGCACGCAATACCTTGGTGCGCATTACAGCTTCCGAAATGTTTAGCTGACGGTCTAGCTCGATAACTGCCTCTGATGGTGCAGTCATGTTGATGACGGCGTAAATACCTTCGGTCTGCTTTTTGATTTCGTAGGCAAGACGACGTCTTCCCCAAATGGAAACACTGTCAATTGTTCCCTTGGCTGTGCGAATCACATTTAGGAACTTGTCTATTGATGGCTCAACAGTTTTTTCTTCAACCGACGGGTCGAGAATAACCATTACTTCATACTGATGCATAGCTAACCCACCTCCTTTGGACTAGAGCGGCCATGGACGTTCCATGACAGGAGGGTATGTGGCATCTGTGTTATAGATTTCTGATGAAACCTAGGCAACTTCGCAAGTCTAGCCCTTGGAGTGCCACTCCAGCAAGGCCTTTGTTGCCTGCTCCTGGCCCATCGGGCCATTCTCGATTCGAAGCTCCAAAAGGTACTTATAGGCCTGACCCACTTTGGGTCCTGGCTTTAGTCCCAAAATCTCCATGATCTGCTCCCCCGAAAGATCGGGCCTCATGGCGTTTAGTTCTTCTTGCTCCATGACTATTGCGATGCGCTTTTCAAGGTCATCGTAGGCGTGAGAGAGAATCTCAGCCTTTCTTCGGTTTCTTGTCGTGACATCTGAGCGAGTAAGTATGTGTAGTCGAACTAGTTGATCTCCGGCGTCACGAACGTACCTTCTTATTGCAGCATCGGTCCAGGATTGATCGCTATAGCCAAAAAACCTCAGATGCAATTCAACTAATTTGGAAACCGCTTTGGTGGTGTCGTTATCGAAGCGAAGCGCCTTCATTCTCTTGCTAGCTAGCTTGGCTCCGACAACGTCGTGGTGGTAGAAGCTAACCGCTCCGCCTGGTTCAAGCTTTCTGGTAGCGGGTTTTCCTATGTCGTGCAATAAAGCAGCAAAGCGCAGAACAAAGTCTGGCTCTAAACCGTAGTCCTTCTCGTAGTCAATTGCCTGCTCCACAACAGTCAGAGTGTGTTGATAAACATCTTTATGGTGGTGATGTTCGTCTGTTTCAAGCTTCAGTGCTGGTAGCTCAGGTAAGACTATGTCGGCAAGTCCCGAATCAACCAGCGCCTCAAGGCCCTTTCTTGGATTTGCGCCAAGTATTAGTTTTTGTAATTCGGCTTGAATTCTTTCGGCCGAAATAATGTCCAGCCGATCTTTCATAGCCTGCATGGCTTCAAAAGTCTGTGGCTCTATCTCGAATCCAAGTTGAGAACTGAACCTTGCGGCTCTGAGCATTCGAAGCGGATCGTCGCCAAAGGAGTCCTCGGGTTTGCCTGGGGTTTTGATGACTTGATCTACGAGATCTCGCAATCCTCCGAAGGGGTCCACAAACTCTCTTCCGGGAAGAGTTAGCGCCATAGCGTTTACTGTGAAGTCGCGTCTTAGAAGGTCTTGTTTGAGATCGGTTCCAAACTTTACTTCCGGCTTTCTTGACTCCGGGTCGTACTTGTCAATTCGATAAGTTGTAATTTCAATTTGGTCATCACCAATGCGGCAACCGATGGTTCCAAACTCTTTACCGATTTCCCAATGGGTATCAACGTTTCCCTTGATGACTTTTAGAATTTCATCCGGGGTTGCATTCGTTGTTAGATCAATGTCTGGTGCAACCCGACCTAGAAATGCGTCTCTGACTGGACCCCCGACTAGCGAAAGTTCGAAGCCGGCTTCGCTGAAGAGCTTGCCTAAAGAATCTAGTAGCGGTGTTTTAGTGACCCGCTCTAGATTGGCAATTGCCTCGGAAGTTTGCATAGAACCAACAATGCCACAACCAATACTGGGTATCTCGCAAGCGAAATAGCCTCATAACTGTTTGCCGTTTAGTCTTAATGTATGGGTAAGAAGCTTTCGGAAACAGTGGTTGAGGTTTCAGCTGGTGGGTTTGTGGTTTCCAACTCTGACCCAGAGCTTGTGGCACTAATGGCGAGATTCAATCGCGGGGGAAAGCTCGAATGGTGTATCCCTAAAGGACACCTCGAGCCGGGGGAATCCAAAGAGCAAGCAGCGATTCGAGAAGTCTTTGAAGAAACTGGCTTGGTGGCTTCAATAACGGATTACTTGGGTGAAGTGAATTATCAATTCAATCAATCAGGTAAATCTGTTACAAAAACCGTGCACGTATATTTGATGGGGCATGTTTCCGGTGATTTGTCTATGGATCACGATCCACACCATGAAGCCAGTGAGTTAGCCTGGGTGAAAATTTCAGACCTGATAGCTAGGCTTTCTCATGGCAACGAAAAGAAAATTGCCCAAGTTGCGTTGGAACAAATCGAGGCTCGTAATTGAAGAAGTTAGCAATTGTGTTGATTGTTGCAATTGGTGCGTCTTTGGGCTTAGCTGCCGTTCCCGCTTTCCCTGCAGAAACCCCCAAGGCTCCAACTGGTTCGGTGGCCATTGTTTCTGGATCTGAGATAAACCTTGTCTCCAGAGAGGCAACTCTGCCGGTAGTTGTAACTAACACTTATGACGGTCGAGCGAGGGTCTTGGTTCACATGGTTTCGGGAAGCCCGAAGCTTCAGGTGGGAAACAAAGTAGTTCAACTATCTATACCCGCGGGTGAAACCATGAATGCGCAGTTTCCAGTGTCAGCAATTGGTAGCGGTGAGGTCACCATGATCACCTGGTTGACATCGCTTAGCGGAGTTGAAATAGGACCTAGGGTTTCCATAAAACTTCGGGTGTACCCAGATATTGAGAATGTCGCAATAGTGTTGTTTTTGGGGTTGGTCGCGGCTCTCACTGTTGTTGGTGTGATTAGAACAATGCGAAAAAGACGAGCCCGCTAGGAAAACTTATGAGCGTCGCCAAATCATCGCTTGTAATGGCCGGTGGCACAATCACTTCAAGAATTCTTGGTTTTTTTCGAACCGTCGTTCTAGCCCTAACAATTGGTGTTACAACCGACGCAGCTGATGCCTTTGGTGTTGCCAACCAATTACCCAATAACGTTTACGCAATTATTGCCGGTGGTGTCCTATCGGCTGTTCTAGTTCCGCAAATAGTAAAGGCCAGATCACACAAAGACGACGGACTTGGATATATCAACCGTTTGTTGACTATGGCAATTGTCGTATTTGCGGTTGTCACGGTTGTCTCAACCTTAGCTGCGCCTTTCTTGATTTCTATCTACACCAGCGGCTGGTCCCCTGCGCAGTTGGCGCTGGCAACAGCCTTTGCATATTGGTGCATTCCTCAGCTTTTTTTCTACGGACTTTATTCAATGCTCGGGGAGGTGCTCAATGCTAGAAGTGCCTTTGGTCCTTACATGTGGGCACCGGTTCTAAACAACCTTGTTGGACTAATTGGCCTTGTCGCTTTTTTGATTATCTTCGGGGCAGACCCGACTGGGGCTAGAACAGTTGAGAGTTGGGATCAATCGCAAATTGCCCTGCTTGGTGGATCTGCGACTTTGGGGGTAATGTCACAAGCTTTCATTTTGTTTTTCTCCTGGAGAAAAATAGGAGTCAATTTCTCTTTCAACTTCTCCTGGCGAGGAGTTGGTTTACGCCCCGCGATGAAGGCAGCGGCGTGGACGCTTGGTATGGTTTTGATCACACAAATCGGTGGCTTGGTTCAAACCGTTGTGGCCTCTAGGGCGGTAGTTGATAGAACTGAGGGAGTAGCTATTGCATCCATTGCCGCGATGGCAATTGCTTGGTTGATTTTTATGCTGCCTCACTCTGTGGTGACTGTGTCGGTTGCAACTGCATACTTCACAAAGATGAGTGAGCATGTGCAGCAAAAACGAATCGATCTAATGAAAGTTGATTTGCGGTTAGCTTTGCGAGTTGTTGTTTTGGTAAACGTGTTTTCAACAATTGCTCTTGTGTTACTTAGCTATCCAGTTGCCAGGGTCTTTGTCGGTGAATACGACTCCACGGTTGCCCTTGGAAACGTGTTGCTCTCGACCATGGTTGGCCTAATTCCATTTGGAATGGTCTTTATGTTCCAGAGAGCCTTTTATGCTCTTGAAGACACCAAGACACCTTTTGTATACACAACTATCCAAATAGTGATTCACATCATTGGCTCCATTGTGTTGTTTTTCGTCATGGACTCGCGTTTTCTAGTTATGTCCTTGGCGGCCCTAACGAGCGCAACCATTTCGGTTCAAGCCCTAGCCGCGTACCTGTTTTTGAAATCAAGGGTGGGTGCCATTGGTGCACCCCCTAAGGGTCAGGCGCTAACCCTGAGAGTAATAGTTGCTGGCGCAGTGACAGCTCTAGTTGGTTACGCGATGGTCATGCTTTTGGGTGGAACCGGTGAATCCAGCCTTGGGCTTGGAACAATTGCTGGTGCAGTGGCTGTAATTGCCGCAGCAGGCTTTGTGATGCTGGCTGCTTACCTGGCTGTATTGAAGCTATTGAAGGTTCCCGAGATCGACATCGCCTTTAGCGGCATTGCTGGAATACTGCGTCGCTAAACTAGGTTCTTGTTCAAGGCCTACTAATTAGGTCTTCTTTGGGAGTAGTTCATGCGCGAAGTAATAATCATCGGTTCCGGCCCTGCCGGATACACAGCTGGAATCTACGCGGCTAGAGCAGGGCTCAAGCCGCTGCTGATCGCATCCAGCGTTGAAGCCGGTGGCGAACTAATGAAGACCACCGAGGTGGAAAACTACCCTGGTTTCCCAGATGGACTAATGGGTCCAGATTTAATGATGAAGTTCCAAGCTCAGGCTGAGCACTTTGGAACAGAGGTGCTACTTCAGGATGTTATCGAAGTTGATCTAAAGGCCAATCCAAAAATCGTGAAACTTGGCAATGGTGAAAGCTTTGAAGCTAAGACGGTTATCTTGGCTACCGGTGCCGCCTACCGCGAGTTGGGCTTGCCGAACGAAAAAGAACTTTCTGGCCACGGAGTTAGCTGGTGCGCAACCTGCGATGGCTTCTTCTTTAGAGAAAAAACCATCGCCGTTGTTGGTGGCGGTGACTCCGCCATGGAAGAAGCTAACTTCCTTACTAGGTTTGCCTCGAAGGTTTATGTGATCCATCGCCGTAACGAGCTCAAGGCTTCGAAGATTATGCAAGATCGAGCCAAGGCAAACCCGAAGATTGAGTTCATTTGGAACTCTGGGGTCGAGGAGCTTTTGGGTGAAGGTAAGCTGACCGGGGTCAAGCTCAAAGACACCGTTACAGGGGCCGAGAGCCAGTTGGACTTAGATGGCCTCTTTATTGCAATCGGAAACGACCCTCGGGTTTGGCTGGTGGAGAACCAGCTAGAGCTAACCGAGGACAAGTTCATCAAGGTGGATGGCCGAAGCTCTAAAACCACCATTCCAGGTGTGTTTGCTTGTGGAGATGTAATTGACCCGACCTACCGCCAGGCAATTACCGCTGCTGGTTCTGGTTGTGTTGCGGCGCTTGACGCCGAGCATTTCATTTCCGCGCACTAGATTTGTATTAGCAAAGTCAATTTAGGAGAAATCATGGCACCCAAGAACGTAACCACAGCATCCTTCCAGGCGGATGTTCTATCAAACCCGAAGCCAGTAATGGTTGATTTCTGGGCGGAGTGGTGTGGACCTTGTCGAATGGTTTCCCCGATTCTTGATGAGATTGCCGCTGAGTATTCAGACAAGATCGAAATCGTCAAAGTAAACGTTGACGAAGAGCCACAGCTAGCCATGCAATTTGGTGTCACCGGAATTCCTATGATGGGCGTTTTCCAGGGTGGACAGCTAGTGAAGCAAATGGTTGGAGCAAAGCCTAAGCAGGCTATTGTTGCTGACCTTGCTGAATTCCTAAACTAGAACACTTCCTAGGGTCTCCCCCAAAGATTTTAGAAATAAACCAACCGTTTAGTTTTGGTTTTTCTTGTATCCAATTTCGTCAAGGATGCGGTTCAGATCTGCCACGGTTGCAAAGTCAATTACGAGCTGACCCTTTTTTCTTCCCAAGGAAATCTTAACTGTGGTGTTGAGCTTGTCCCCTAAACCGTCAGCAATTTCTTTAAGTAGGTCTTGCCTTTTTCCTTGAATGATTTTTGGCTTCTTGGAATCAGGCTTATCTATTCCAACAATTTCTTCCAGGGATCGAACTGACAATCCTTCGTTGATTGTTTTGTTGGCAAAATACTCCATGCGCGCCGGGTCGGTAGCACCCAAGATTGCTCTGGCGTGACCTGCTGTCAAAACCCCGGATGCAACTTGTCGCTGCACGCTAGCTGGCAACTTTAGAAGCCTGAGGGTATTGGTGATTTGTGGTCTTGATCTTCCGATGCGCTCAGCAAGCTGTTCTTGAGTGATTCCAAAGTCTTCAAGAAGTTGCGAGTAAGCACTTGCTTCTTCGAGCGGGTTTAGGTCGCTGCGGTGCAGGTTTTCGAGCAGTGCATCCCGCAGCATGTTTTCGTCTGCTGTTTCACGAATAACCGCAGGGATCTTTGTGAGGCCTGCTTGCTTGGATGCACGCAGTCTTCGCTCTCCCATGATCAGCTCATATGAGCCCTCGCTTTTTTCTCTAACAACGATGGGTTGTAAAACTCCGAGTTCACGAATCGAGTGAACTAATTCTGCAAACGCCTCTGGTTCAAAAACAGAGCGTGGCTGTTTTGGGTTGGGGACAATTTTCTGAATATCCAAGTGACCAAAGCGTGCACCTGGCACTGGAACTAGATTGCCTTCTTTGGTTCCTCCGGCCGGAAAAAATATATCTACTGGGCGCTCGGTTGATTTATCCGATGTTGGAATTAATGAACCGATGCCTCTTCCGAGGCCTCCCTTTTTTTCAGCCACGGGCTGCTCCTCTGTTTGCAATTTCGATTGCTGCTTCAAGATATGCAATTGCACCCGGCGAACTTCTGTCGTAGGAAATCACAGTCTTGCCATAGCTCGGTGCTTCAGAAACTCGAACCGATCTAGGGATGATGGTGGACAAAACTTGCGAAGGAAAATGTGTCTTAACTTCATCCGCAACCTGGGAAGCCAGTTTTGTTCTTGAGTCATACATGGTTAGCAAGATTGTCGAAAGTTCAAGTGAAGGGTTAAGGTGCTTCTTGATCATTTCGATGCTGCCAACTAGTTGGCTCAATCCTTCAAGGGCGTAGTACTCACACTGGATCGGAATCAAAACTTCTTTGGCCGCCACAAATGCATTCACGGTCAAAAGCCCGAGGCTTGGTGGGCAGTCAATCAAAACAAAGTCTGGAGGGGAAACTGTGGTCTTCAAGTAGTTGTCGATTGCGGTGCGAAGTCTTTGCTCTCTGGCAACTAAAGAAACCAGCTCAATCTCGGCACCAGCGAGGTGAATGGTGGCCGGAACACAGGTTACCCCTGGGCTCTCGGTAGAAACCTGCACAACCTGCTCCAGAGGAACATCGTCAATTAGCACCTCGTAAATGCTCTTGATGTCAGCGTGGTGATCAATGCCCAGAGCTGTTGAGGCATTGCCTTGGGGGTCAAGATCTACGACCAAAACTCTCTGCCCTTTGGATGCCAGGGCTGAAGCAAGGTTTACTGTGGTGGTGGTTTTCCCCACACCGCCTTTTTGGTTGGAAACGGTGATAATTCTCGTAGTTAAAGGTTTATCCACAACTTGAGACCCGACGTTCTCTAATCGTCTGGAGTTCTCCACAAGCTCGCGAGCGAGCGGGGTGTCCGCGTATTCATTGAGGTCTGGGGCTAGATCATCTGGATGTTTCACGTGAAACCTCCGTAATCTCAGAGTTATCCACAATCCATCCTGTGGCCTGTGGAGAACTATCTTCCCTGCCGTTTGGGTAGCCTAGGCCTGGCACAACAGTCGGTTTTACTTCCGAAGTAGCTTCTGCAGGTTGCTCAGACATAGTTTTCTCCCATCAAGAATCTAGCGTAGTTTTGACCACTGATGTTGGCTCAGGCAAAAACTTTTCGCCACAAACTAATATTTCGAATCTCGAGATGTCTAGTTTTTTCTCTAGCTTCTTTGAGTTCGCGATTTCTTCGGCTGCTTTTGAACCCTTTAGGGCAATTAGG
>CAXNHQ010000012.1:0-13294 GCA_964202285.1 Rhodoluna sp.
CGGCTCAGAGACGGTAAGTCATTTTCAACCAGAAGAGTTCAGGCTTACCAAAAAGGCGAACCTATTTTTTCCATGATCTCGTCGTTCCAAACTGAGAGTCCAGGACTTACCCACCACGAACAAATGCCGGAAGGTTTGAAGCAGCCAGAGGATCTGCCCTCTGCCGCTGAGGTGCTTGGTGGCATTCCTCACCCGGTTGCACAGTACTGGGCGAAGGCCAGACCGTTTGATTTGCGCCACGTACAATCACCTATTTACTTTGAAGTTAAAGGTGAGCCGGTGGCTCACCAAGCAGTTTGGCTCAAAGCAATCGGAGAGTTACCGGACTCTGCACCACTACATCAAGCAGCTCTTGCTTACGCGTCTGACTTTACGCTTTTGGAGAGCATCTACCGTCGACACAAGATTTCTTGGGCTAAGCCAGGATTGAAAACTGCCAGCCTAGATCACGCTATGTGGTTTCACGCACCAGCCAAAGTTGACCAGTGGATGCTTTATGTTCAAGAGTCCCCAGCTGCGCAAAACAGCAGAGGTTTGGCCATTGGAAAGATCTTTAGTCGCGAAGGCGTTTTGCTAGCAACAGTTGCCCAAGAAGGAATGGTCCGTGTTCCAGAAAGTAAGGTAGCTAGTCTCTTGTCAATCTTCGGTAAGTAGAGCGGTGCGGCTTCGCAGCTTCTGGACCCAATCGCTCAATCTTGTTAGCCTCATAGGCTTCGAAGTTTCCTTCAAACCAATACCACTTATCTGGACTCTCATCTGTTCCCTCGTAGGCAAGGATGTGAGTAGCAACGCGGTCTAGGAACCACCTATCGTGAGTAATCACCACAGCACAGCCAGGAAACTCCAGCAGTGCGTTTTCTAGAGAACCTAAGGTCTCAACATCTAAATCGTTTGTTGGCTCATCGAGTAGAAGTAGGTTTCCACCCTGCTTCAAAGTCAAAGCGAGGTTTAGCCTGTTGCGCTCACCGCCTGACAAGACTCCGGCAGCTTTTTGCTGATCTGGTCCTTTGAATCCAAAGGCCGCGACGTAGGCGCGCGATGGCATCTCAACTTGACCTACGTGAATGTAGTCCAGTCCGCCAGACACCACTTCCCAAAGACTCTTGTCTGGGTCTATGCCACCCCGAGACTGGTCAACGTAAGAAATCTTTACCGTCTCACCAATTTGGAGCTCTCCACCATCAAGGGTTTCTTCGCCAACAATCATCTTAAACAGCGTTGATTTACCAACGCCGTTTGGACCGATAACTCCAACTATGCCGTTTCGAGGAAGCGAGAAGGACAAATTAGCAATCAGACTTCTGTCACCAAAATTCTTTTGCAAGTTCTTGGCTTCTAGAACCACGTTTCCAAGCCTTGGGCCTGGTGGAATCTGAATCTCTTCGAAATCCAGCTTTCTTGCTTTGTCAGCTTCAGTTGCCATCTCTTCGTATCTGGAAAGTCTGGCCTTGGATTTTGTTTGCCTAGCTTTCGATGAAGATCGAACCCAGTCAAGTTCATCCTTTAGACGCTTCGATAACTTGGCGTCTTTCTTTCCTTGCACCTCTAGACGCTCTTGCTTTTTCTCCAGGTAAGTGGAGTAATTTCCTTCGTAAGGGTAGGCGCGTCCGCGATCAAGCTCCAAAATCCACTGCGCAACATTATCTAGGAAGTATCTATCGTGGGTAACGGCTAATACCGCGCCCGGATACTTGGCTAAGTGCTGCTCGAGCCATAAAACACTTTCGGCGTCAAGATGGTTTGTTGGCTCGTCAAGAAGAAGTAGGTCTGGCTTTTCAAGTAGTAATTTACAAAGCGCAACTCTGCGCTTTTCGCCACCAGAAAGATGACCAACCGGTGTGTCACTCGGTGGGCAACGAAGTGCATCCATAGCCTGCTCTAGCTGTGAATCTAAATCCCAAGCATCCAGATGATCAATTGCTTCTTGGAGAGTTCCCATCTCTTCGAGCAAGCTGTCGTAGTCCGCGTCTGGATTTGCTAGCTCAGCGGAGATCTCATTGAACCTGTCGAGTTTAGCCTTTGTTTCCTTGACAGCTTCTTCCACGTTTCCCAAAACTGTCTTGGATTCGTCGAGTTTAGGCTCTTGCATCAAAATACCTACGGTGTATCCATCGCTTAGCCGAGCTTCTCCATTGGAAGGGGTATCTAGACCGGCCATGATTTTCAGAACGGAAGACTTACCGGATCCGTTCGGGCCAACCACGCCAATCTTGGCTCCGGGAATAAAGGAGAGGGTGACGTCATCCAAGATGACCTTGTCTCCGTGCGCTTTTCGCGCCTTGATCATCTGATAAATAAACTCAGCCATTTTTCCCTCAAATTGTGGTGTCAAAAAAATGACACCCTTTCTGCCAAGAGTGCTGTGGATAAGTTTATCCGACAATGATGTGGCTCATTGTGAGCCGACAATCACATACACAAAGGCAAAAAGGGTGTCACGCGACCAGGCGCTTAGGGGGAAGATGCCTGACCGGGTCTGCTACTTCCTCGAGGATCCAACTAACTTGGATTCCTCAGGGTCAAACTCGTTATCTTCGATCTCACTATCGGCAGGCTCTTCGCGAACCAAAACTGTTCGGGTAAACACGGAGTTGCCCCAAGATAAGTCATGACCAACTACATCTGCTTCGATTTCCACTGAGGTCCCGGTTCGCTCGCCGTTATCCCAGTCCCGGACTTTTAAGCGTCCCGAAGTGCAAATTCGATCTCCTTTAGAAATCGAGCTTGCTGTGTTGATAGCGAGTTGCCGGAAACACGTAACTGTGAACCAGTTAGTTTCACCGTCAATCCAAACGTTTTTTGATCTATCGAAGCGGCGCTTGGAGGACGCTAAGCGAAAAGAAGTTATGGGCAGTCCCTCTTGCGTTACTAGATGCCTGGGGGTTGTTGCCACTAAACCTTGAACTGAAAATACATCTGACATAGCTACCTTCTTTCAATCTGACTGAACTAATCAGAGAAAAAGACTCTCAAAAGGAAACTACCTAGTGGGGGTAGCGGGAAAATCTGTGGAAAAGTTACTTAAGGTAGGAAACAAAGGCCTTAGCGGTCTTGGCCATCTTTGGCTTTACCACCATGTTGCAGTAACCCTGGTCTGGGTTTTTAGCAAAGAAGTCTTGGTGGTAGGTTTCGCCCATCCAGAAAGTTTCTAGGGGTAGAAGCTCAGTAACGATTACATCACCCCATACTTGCTTAGCTCTTTCCAGCGCTTGCTCAAAAAGATCTTTTTGATCAGCACCGTCATAGAACATGCAGCTTCGGTAGCTGGTTCCGATGTCGTTTCCCTGACGGTTTAGCTGAGTTGGGTCATGAAGGGTAAAGAAGATATCTAGAATCACATCAGCTGAAATGGTGTCCTCGTCGAAAATTACCCTGGCAACCTCAGCATGTCCTGTGCCTTCTGAACAAACAGCTTCATAGCTGGGGTTTTCAACGTGGCCACCGCTGTAGCCGACCTCAACGTCATTGACGCCTCGAAACTGCATAAAGCTGGAATCTAGGCACCAAAAGCAGCCACCACCGAGAACAAAGCTCATCATCCAACTAGCTTAGGCTTGTATTTATGAAATTTCGAGCCAGCTCTGAGAGATACTCTCAAATGAAATACCGTCGAACCGGTCGCTCCGGACTAATGCTTCCCGAGGTGTCATTAGGACTCTGGCATAACTTTGGGTCGGACCACTCGTTCGCAAATCAACGCAAGGTGCTACGTCGAGCATTCGATCTTGGAATTACTCACTTTGATTTAGCAAATAACTATGGCCCCCCTTACGGTGAAGCCGAGCGAAACTTTGGTGAGCACTTCAGGCGGGATTTTGATAGGTATCGGGACGAGATAATTCTCTCCACAAAAGCAGGCTATGACATGTGGGCTGGCCCATACGGTAACTGGGGATCTCGAAAGTATCTCCTAGCCTCCCTGGATCAATCTCTTGATCGAATGGGATTGGACTACGTTGACATCTTCTATTCACACCGATTCGATCCAGATACCCCACTCGAAGAGACTATGGGGGCATTAGCTAGTGCGGTAAGAAGCGGGAAAGCCCTCTATGTTGGAATCTCCAATTACAACCCCGAGCAAACTTCTAAAGCTAAGCAAATTTTAGATTCAATGGGAGTACCACTTTTGATTCATCAACCAAAGTATTCAATCTTGGAAAAAACTCCCGAGTGGGGCCTGTTTGATACTTTGGGCGCTTTGGGAATTGGAGCAATTGTATTTTCGCCTTTGGCCCAGGGGCTACTCACCGACCGATATCTAAATGGCAGTATTCCAAAATCTTCTCGGGCATCTAAGGGAAAGTCCTTACCCGGAGAAAGAATCTCTGAACAGTACCTAACAACTGCAAGAGCGTTAGATGAGGTTGCGAAATCTAGAGGACAAACTCTTGCGCAACTTGCAATCTCTTGGGTGCTTAGGCAACCGGTTGTTGCTAGCGCACTGATTGGTGCATCAAGTGTTGCTCAGCTTGAGCAAAACTATAAATCCATAACAGCGCAGCCTCTGACCATGGATGAGCTTCGCGCCATAGATGACGCGACAAAAAATGGTTTGGGTCAGTAGCTAATTGAAGACCAAACATCCTGTTCTTGGAGCATTTTATGCCCTGGCTGGAGTTGTGCTGTTTGGACTAAATGCCTCAACTTCTAAAGTGACAATGGCCGCTGGCATTTCACCCGAAGAGTTAGTGATCTTTCGTTCTCTAGCAACGGCACTTGGTGCTGGAATCGCGCTGGCTCTAACGAGTCCAAAGGCTTTTAGGGTAAAACCCAAGGAGTGGAAAAATCTAGTTATCTTTGGGGTCTTTGGCGTGGCGCTGATGCAGTGGTCATATTCGAATGCAGTTGCAAACTTGCCGGTCGGTATTGCGCTTCTAATTGAGTACACGGCAATTGTTATTGTTCCGCTAGTTTCGCTTTGGTTGTTCAAAGAAAAGGTGCTGCCTAGATTGTGGCTTGCCATTGTCATGGTGCTTGGTGGCTTGGTCGTCGTTTCCAGAATCTGGGACGGAGGGCTAAACCCAGTAGGCGTGATGTTTGCTGTGGCGGCGGCGCTTTTCTTGAGTTTTTACTTTGTTATGGGAGAACACACTCTAAGAAACAGAGATGCTCTCTCGACTCTTTTTTACAGCATGTCCGTTTCGGCGCTGTTTTGGCTGATTGTTACCCCGTGGTGGAACTTCGAAACTTCTTTGTTTGTCAAAACTGTCTCACTTACGGGAAACTTGGCCCAATTTGAGCTTCCTGCATGGATGCTTCTAATCTGGATAGGAGTTTTTGGGTCATTTATTCCCATGCTGTTCTCGTTCTTGGCCCTAACACACCTTAGGGCTACCTCAGTTGGGGTAATTTCAACCGCCGAGACTGTCATGGCCTTCTTCTTTGGTTGGGCCTGGCTCAATGAAGAAATTGATGGACTTCAAGCTTTAGGAGGTTTGCTGGTGATCGCCGGAATAGTTCTTGCGCAAACTTCTAGGGTAAGAGAAGTTGAAAGTTCAGGTAGCTAAATCTTGAGCCCTAAATCAAAGGAAGCCGATGCGTAATGACTCCGCTGCAATGCTGGCGACAGTGGCGCTGGTTGGGCTTGGCGCACTGCTGTTAGCTTTTTTTGACACCGGAACCTGCGTAGTTCCAGACGCCGAAGGGTTTACTACCTGCCAAGATATAGCTAACCAAAGAACTTGGGCGGCTTGGCTTCTTGGGGCTGTTGTGGTGATTGGTTTTTCTGTTTCCATCATTCGAAGAAAGAAACGCTAACCGTGCATGAGATTAACAAAGAAACCAAAGCTCTGCGCGAAGAGATTTTCGAATACGTCAGGGTCCGTATGGACTATGACCCAGTACCACTTGATTCTTCTAAGTCCGAAGCGCAACTGCTCGCCCAAGCGGGTCAAACCGTTACCGAAAAAGGTCTTGGGGGTCATGCTGCCCTAAAGCTATTTGAAGAAGTGCTAGCGCCAGCAACTATTTCTACCGATCACCCTGGTTTTCTATCGTTTATCCCAAATGCCGCAACCGAAGCAGCGAGTCTGTTTGACCTGATTGTTTCAGCGAGCTCGATCTATGGTGGATCCTGGATGGAGGGTTCTGGAGCGGTATTTGCAGAGAACCAGGTACTGTCTTGGCTTGCTGACGAAGTTGGACTGCCAAAAACCGCCGGTGGTGTCTTTGTTCAAGGCGGAACGGTTGGGAACTTATCGGCGCTAGTTGCTGCAAGGGACGCGCACCGCGAGAAACTTTCTAAAGCGGGAATCAGTCACAGCGGAAAATTGGCATTCGTAGCCTCTAAAGAGGCTCACTCTTCTTTGAAATCCGCAGCCAAGGTCATGGATGTCGATATCATTTTGGCTAAGCCCGAGGAAAACGGGAAACTTCTTGCTGGCTCAGTCCAGCAGGTGCTAGAAGAGGCAGAGCCGAACAGCGTTTTTGCCATTGTCGCTACCGGGGGTACCACCAACTTTGGAATTGTTGATGATTTACGTGGCATTGGTGAGATTGCAAACGCCAACGGGATTTGGTACCACATTGATGGAGCTTACGGCCTCGCAGGAATTTTGAGCCCTAAGTACCGGCATCTTTTTGATGGATCGGAGCTCGCCGATTCATTTATCGTCGATCCGCACAAGTGGCTCTTCGCGCCATTTGACGCCTGTGCTCTGGTGTATCGAGACCCTTCCTTGGCAAAGGCGTCACACACTCAGCACGGCGAATACCTCGAGACTTTGAATGAGTCTGGGCTCTGGAACCCAGCGGATTACTCTTTTGGTCTAACCAGAAGAACTAGAGGCTTGCCTCTTTGGTTCTCGTTGGCAACCCACGGTGTCCAAAAGTACCGAGAGGCTATTGAAACAAACATTGACTTAGCCCACCAGGTTGCAGAGTTGATTAGCGGATTGGATTATTTAGAGCTTGTTCGTGAACCGGAGTTGTCGGTTGTAGTCTTTGAGCGCAAGGACTGGACCTTGGCGGACTACGACAACTGGTCTGAGAAGCTACTCAAAGATGAGATTGGTTTTGTGGTTGCTTCCAGTCACCAAGGAAAGCCAAACACCCGCTTTGCAATTGTAAATCCGCTAACCTCGATTGAATTGCTATCTCAGATACTTGAAAGCATGAAGTAAGGAAACAAGCAGATGAAGCTAACTGTTGCCACTGCTCCAGAGTCACTTTCTAGAGTGAAGGCTCCAACGAGGGCGCCCCTTCGAGTTGGTCTAGTGCAAACCAAATGGCATAGCGACAAATCAGAGCACGAGGCCAAGTTATATGCGGGCATCAAGCTAGCCGCCGAAGCTGGAGCCAAAATTGTGTTCTTACAGGAGCTAACTTTGTCTCGCTACCCAGCAGATGCTAAACCCGAGGGAACCCCTTCAAAGATTGCGGAGACTCTTGAAGGAGGAAAGACTCATCTTTTTGCAGCCAAGGCTGCCAAGGAGCTTGGGGTCATCGTTCACGCATCACTTTATGAAAAGGCGGATTTGGCAGATGGCAGAGGTCTAAACACGGCGATCATGGTCGATACCGACGGAAAAATCATCGCTAGGACTCCAAAACTTCACATCCCGGTAACCGCCGGCTACTTCGAAGATAAATACTTTCAGCCAGGTCCAGCGGATCAAGATCCATACCCTGTTTACAGTCTTGACTTAGATGGCATAACTGCCAGCTTTGGCTTGCCGACTTGCTGGGACGAGTGGTTTCCCGAGGTTGCTAGAAACTATTCGCTTCGTGGTGCTGAAATTCTTGCCTACCCAACGGCCATTGGTTCTGAGCCCGATCACCCCGATTTTGATACCGAGCCACTGTGGCGTCAAGTCATCGTCTCGCACGGCATAGCTAATGGAACTTTTATGGTCGTTCCAAACCGTTACGGTAACGAAGGTTCTCTCAACTTCTATGGCAGCAGTTTTATCTCTGATCCTTTTGGAAGAGTGTTAGCTCGTGCCTCAAGAGACAGCGATGAGGTCTTGGTAGCTGAGCTGGACTTGGATCAAAGACGGGACTGGCTTGACTTGTTTCCTTTGTTGGCTACCCGTAGACCAGACACCTACGATGTTCTGACCAAGCCGGTAGTAAACAAAAGAACTGACTCTGGCGATGGCGAACAAGGTGGAATCGCGGGAGTATCCAACTCATGAAGCTAACGATGCCGGCGGAGTGGGAAAAGCACGAGAGAACCTGGATGTCGTGGCCGCCAAACAACTACTTGCTTGGTGATAGTTCCGAGGAAGCAGAGCTAACAAGAACAACATGGGCAAATGTTGCCAACGCAATTGTTAAGTATGAGCCGGTCACTGTTCTGGCCACATCAGATCAAATCGAGCTCGCTAGAAACTATTTACACCCGAGTATAGAAATTGTGGAAGCTGAACTCAATGATGCTTGGCTCAGAGACAACGGGCCAACTTTTTCTAAATCAGAAACTGGAGAACTAGTTGCAATCAACTGGATCTTCAATGGTTGGGGAAACCAGCCTTGGGCAGAGTTTGACAAAGACTCTCAGACCGCGAGTTTTATCGCAAAGCTATCAAGTTCCAAGGTGATCGACTCCAAGCTGATCAATGAAGGTGGCGGAATCCATGTCAATGGTTCCGGGGTTGTGCTGCTTACAGAAACGGTTCAGCTGGGAGAAGGTCGAAACTCCAGCTGGAGCAAGCAAGAGGTAGAAGCCGAAATTCACGAAAAGCTAGGTACCAATAAGGCGATTTGGATAAAGCGCGGTTTAACAAGGGACTATGACGGGTTTGGTACTAGAGGACACATCGATATCGTGGCTTGTTTTGCAAGTGAAAACGTGATTTTGTACCACGACCAACAGGACCCATCACACCCCGACTATGAAGTTTCCAAAGAAGTGAAGGCAACTCTTGAAGCGGCTGGCAGCTACGAACTAATTGCCGTCCCAGCACCAAAGGTTTTGGAAGACGCAGAAGGTTTTGTTGACTACAGCTACATCAATCACTACATCGTAAACGGCGCTGTCATTTTGTGTTCATTTGATGACCCAAACGATGAAGTGGCAAAATCCATCCTTGAGAAGGTTTACCCAGGACGGGACATCGTTCTGGTTGACGCCAAGCAAATCTTCGCTAATGGTGGCGGTATCCACTGCATTACTCAGCAGCAGCCTGCCTAATTCTGGGCGTTTACCAACAGTTACTTTGTTGATTCCGCACTATTTTTCTAGTTTCCCTCGATGGCTGCTAGTGTTGCGAGCATGATTTATAACATCCCACTTGGACTATTTCGGATTCTAATTGGCGCGGCTCTGATTGGTTCTGTTGCCTGGCAGGTAACCGACCGGCTAGCAAACAACATCTTTCGCCCAGAAGAGTACTTCGCATACTTCTCTATAGTCACAGCAATTGTTGCTGGATTGTTTTTGATTACAACTGGTTTTGGTTTGGTTCTAAATCAGGAAGATATCAAATGGATTGAAATTGCCAGGCTCAGCCTGACGGTGGCCATGATCGTAGTCGGTGTTGTTTATCACGCTCTGCTGGCAGGCGCTGCGGGGGACGTTAGAGACGGTGATTACGTTTGGCCAGTATTACCAAATGAAATCATTCACACCTACGCACCTATTTTGATTGTGATTGACTATCTGCTTTCTCACAGAGCCTTCCAGGTTAATCTCCGCTCCGCACTCTGGGTTGCAGTGTTTCCTTTGACTTGGTTAGTGTTTTCCGTGATCCGAGGGCTAGTAACTAACTGGTGGCCTTACTGGTTTATTAACCCAAACGAAGAGGGTGGAGTTCCTGGAATGCTGACATACATAGCGGCAATCACAACATTCTTCTTGGTCTTAGGGTTCTTAGTGCTCGGCTCAAAGAAGCTGCTGCAAAAACTACTAAGCGGTAAGTCGGACTAGTTCTTTCCTAATTTGCCAGAGATGGCACTTTTGGCCATCGACGGAAATACCAGTCCGTGCATTGGAAGAACTGCCCACCAGTAAAGCTGGCCAAGCAAACCCTTCGGTGCAAAAGTTGCAGTTTGAGTTAGTACCGTTTCTTGGGTTTCGTTATCTTTTTCGATGCTGAATTCCAGCCAGGCAAGGCCTGGCAGCTTCATTTCGGCCCTTAGCCTCAGAAGACTTTGGGGAATTAGCTCTTCCACTCTCCAAAAATCAACCGCATCACCAATTCTTAAGTGGTCTGGATCGCGCCTTCCCCGTCTTAGGCCAACTCCCCCGACCATCCGGTCCATCAGTCCTCTAAGTTCCCAAGCCCAGCTCGCCGTGGAGTAACCGTTGTTGCCGCCAATGGATTCGATCCTTGACCAAACCTTTTCAAGAGAATCCGTGCCTCTAACGACTCGAACATCCTTGTATAGCGAACCTCCCGCCCAGTCTGGATCTGTTGACAGCGGCTCGCTAGGTGTTCCAGGAACTGATGCATTGGTCCAACGAGTTTCCACGTTGGCCTCTTTGATTCGAACTAGGGCTAACTTCACCGCAACATCGAAAGAAGTCAGTCCAGCAGTCGGGGGTGGAATCAGTTCATTGATATTTGACGAAGCTGCCACCACTTCGTGCTTGAGGCTCTCAACCAGCCTTCTAGCAAGTCGGTAGGGCACTGGTGTAACCAAACCAACCCAACCGCTTGAAAGCCGAGGAGTCAGAACTGGTATCGGAATTATGATTCGTCGCTTCAGCCCAGCGGCTGCAGCGTAGTGCTGCATCATGTCGGCGTAAGTGAAAATGTCTGGGCCCGCAATGTCAAATACTCCCGAGACTGTTCGAGGTAAGCCGGCAGCACCAATGAGGTATCTAAGGACATCTCGAACCGCAATTGGCTGGATTCTGTTATTGACCCACTTAGGGGTTGTCATTATCGGTAAGCGCTCAGTTAGGTAGCGAAGCATCTCAAATGAGGCAGAACCCGAACCAATCACCACTCCAGCCCGAAATTCGATTGTTGGAACACCGGACTTGGCAAGGATGGCTCCGGTATTCATACGAGCACTCATGTGATCAGATAGCTCTTCGGTTCCGTTGATAATGCCACCAAGATAAATAATTCGAGATACTTTTGCCTCGGATGCCGCGTCAGCAAAAAGCTTTGCCATGTTTAGTTCAGATGCCTCAAAGTCATCCTTGACCAAAAGAGAGTGCAGTAAGTAGTAAGCAACGTCTATACCAGCAAGTGCTTTTTGCAGTGAGAGCTCGTCGTGAGCATCTCCTTCTACAACCTCAACCTGGTTGATCCACGGGTACTGTGTCAACCGTGAAGCGTTTCTGGCTAGTACTCTCACACGGTAGCCAAAAGTGAGAAGCTCTCTTATGAGTCTTCCTCCGATGTAGCCATTGGCTCCTGTAACCAAGCAAAGCGGTGCTAGGCCGTTACTTTTTACAGGTAGCGGTAGCCCTTCAGTGATTTCGGTCATAACCAATTATCGCCTGCTGAAGTGTCGGGTCCAAAACGAGACTTTTGGACATGACCACAAGCAGGCAGCTCCGGCTTCTACCCTGAGATAGAGTTTGAGACGGCTAGTTAGTAGCCCAAGCAATCTAGTAGGCAATAGCTAGAACAGACCAGAAATCAGGAAAAATTGACAAAAGTTCGCAATCGCTGGGTTGGATTAGTTTTCATCTCGATGGCCATTTCCCTCGTAATCATCGATGGCACAATCGTAAATACCATCTTTCCTTCCATAATCAACGATCTAGGTCTTAGCTCCACTGAGGTTCAGTGGGTTCAGGAAAGCTACGTTCTAGTCTTTGCTTCCCTTCTTCTGGTTTGGGGTTCACTCGCTGACAGGTTTGGTCGAAAGCGTCTGCTGAGTATTGGAATTATCATCTTCATTCTCGCTTCGGTTTGGGCGGGGGTTGCGGAGTCTGCGGATGTCTTGATTCTTGCCAGAGTTATCCAGGGCATCGGTGGCGCAATGGTGTTACCAACTACTTTGTCACTGCTAAACGCAACCTTCCAAGGAAAAGAGCGAGGAATAGCGTTTGCTGTTTGGGGTGCAACTATCGGTGGCATGGTCGCCGTTGGTCCTGTGCTTGGTGGCTGGCTAGCAACAGACTTTAGCTGGCGTTGGGCTTTTGGAATCAACCTGCCTCTTGGAATCATCATCTTGCTGGGTCTTGCTTATTACGTTTCGGAATCCAAAGCCCAGCAGCGCGCAGGTGGCATTGACTTTATTGGTGCAGCGATCTCGGTTGTAATGTTTTCCACTTTGGTGTTCGGTCTTATTGAGGGGCGAATTTATGGCTGGTGGGAAATCAATCCGAATAACCAGTTCATGATTGGTGACTTTGCTTGGCCTACCACTGGAATTTCTGTAATTCCAGTAGCGCTTCTAATCTTTGTGATCTCAGCTGTGGTGTTTGTGCTGTGGGAGCGAAAGCGCGAAGCAGACAAGAAGAATGTGCTTCTTGATTTAGGTTTGTTCAAGATCAATTCATTTAGAAACGGTTCAATTGCTGCACTGATTATCTCTATGGGAGAGTTTGGAATCTTGTTTGCCATTCCGCTTTGGTTACAGAACGTTCTTGGCCTTAGCCCAATTTCTTCCGGTTTGGTTCTGCTGTGGCTTGCCGCAGGAGCCTTTATGGCATCCGGTGTTGGTGGCGCGCTAAGTGGCAAGCTACCGCCGGCAAGAGCAGTTCAAATAGGTGTTGGACTTGAGCTAATTGGCGTTTTGGGTGTTGCCCTATTTGCCTCCACCGAAGCTGGTTGGGGCATTCTCGCTCCGTTCTTGTTCCTTTATGGAATAGGTATTGGTTTGGCTACCGCTCAACTAACTGGAGTCATCATGGTGGATGTTCCAATGACTAGTACTGGGCAAGCCTCTGGTTCACAGTCAACAGTTAGACAGGTTGGTTCAGCTCTTGGTGTAGCTGTTCTTGGAACGCTTCTTTTTACCGGCACTCAGGCCTCTATGGAGCAAAGACTTAGCGATTTGGAAGTTCCAACTGCACAGAGCATTGTGTTGGTTGATGCTGTAGTTGACTCGGCCGGTTCAGCCATTCCAGCACTTACTGATGGGCTGGTTGCTCAGCAGGTTCCACAAGAGTTGGCCGAAGAGATCACACTCGCTGCCGGTGAAGCATTCACAGATGGAGCAAAGTGGGCAGCGTGGTCAGCGGCAGGATTCCTGCTCTTGGGCTTTGCTTCTACTTTCTATCGAGGTTCACAAAAGACCAAAACGAAGCGCAAGTCAGCGAAGAAGGGCTAGCTCACTTATCTGTAAAACTCAGGCGCGAGCCTAGACTGAAAGCAATTACCATTACGAAGGGGTATCACTGATGGCACAGAAAAGGCGCTCAGTTACTGAGCAAATCAAGAGA
>CAXNHQ010000013.1:0-12465 GCA_964202285.1 Rhodoluna sp.
TTCGGTCCTGCCCAGTGGGCAGGAACACTGTTCCTGGCGCTGTTTTGCTCGGTGTTTGCTTTTGTTGCTCAGCTCTGGGCAATTAGAAGAACTTCAGCTTCAAGATCTTCTTTGCTGTTAGCAACCGAACCTATTTGGGCGGTTGTGATTGCGGTGCTATTTGGCGGTGAGACCCTGGCTGTTGTGGGGATCATCGGTGCAGCAGTAATCATCATCAGCACTTACATCGGCCAGGGAATTGAAACCAAACACCGAGAGCAACTAGAGAACTCGGAGCGGAAGCCTTAGAGCTCCGCTCGCTGATGCTGGCACCGCTGGGTTTTTTGGTTTCACTGAGTCAATAACTCTGAATGCCTCACCAAGGCTAGGTCTTTGATCTTCTTCCGATTTATTAGGCCAGTGAGCCATCGCCCACTCCGCCAACGCAGTAATCGAAAGGGATGGATTCACGCCTGGGTTTGCTGACAGAGCCGAGCCATCGACGATGTGTAACCCGGGTTGACCAAACACTCGAAGGTAGCCATCCACCACACCAGCGCTAGCATCTTTTCCAATGACTGCACCACCAAGGAAGTGCGCGGTAAGTGGAATCCCGAATGGTTCTCCAATCACTGCTCCTGGGGTTCCATTAACATCTTTCGCAATTTCTTTGGCAACGGTGTGACCCATGGGAACCCAGGCTGGGTTTGGTTCGCCGTGGCCTTGCTTGGAGGTAAGTCTTCTCTTCCAGTAAGTGGTTAGTGAGTTATCACGTGATTGCATAACCAGCAAGATCAGGGTTCGCTCTGGCCAGGTGCGAAGGTTGTAAAAGTTAGGCAGCTTGGGCAAATTCTTTAGCGTTACCCCAATCAACCTAAAGATGTTTGGGGTTTGGCCCTTGGGGCCACTGGCAACTACCGACTGCAATAGCCCCATAAAGCCTGAGCCACGTCCATACCTGACTGGCTCAATGTGAGTATCGGCGTCTGGGAAAACAGAAGAGGTAATTGCCGATCCTTGCGAGAAATCAACTTCTTTACCTTTTGCAACAACGCCGAGTAGGGACTCGCTGTTTGTCCTAGAAAGCTCGCCAAGTCTTGGGCTTATGCCGGAAAGGTTTCCCTTAGCTCTGACCTTGTGCAGTAGTTTGGCTGAACCCAGTGCACCGGCAGCAACAACTACCTCTGGAACGGTGATGGTACGCCTAGTGGGAAACAACTTATCGCTTGGAATCAAGGTGAGGGCGTACCCATTGGGGGTTTGCTCAATGTTCACAACTTTGGTTAGCGGCATAATCTTGGTGCCAAGTTTTTCTGCCAGGTAAAGATAGTTTTTCACCAGAGTGTTTTTTGCCCCGTGTCTGCAACCGGTCATGCACTCTCCGCAGTTAATGCAACCTGTTCGCGAAGGTCCTTTGCCGCCAAAATATGGATCCTCCACGGTCTTTCCCGCTTCGCCGAAGTGAATTCCTAGCGGCGCCATCTGAAAACTTGAGCCAAAACCTAACCGGTCGCTAACTTTCTTTAAGGCTTCGTCCGCGGGAGATAGATATTTATTTGTCTCGACCCCCAGCATTCGCTCAGCCTGGTCGTAGTAAGGCTCGAGAAGTTTTTGCCAGTCGGCCATGTCAGACCAGCTACCGCTGGTGAAAAATTTGGCAGGTGGGCGATAGAGGGTGTTGGCATAAACCAAGGAGCCACCGCCAACACCAGCACCGCTCATCACAAGAACGTTTTTCAAAAGGTCCATTCGCTGAATACCTTTTAGTCCAAGTTTTGGAAAAAATAGAAATTTCTTGAGATTAAAGGAGCTCTTGGCAAAATCGTTGTCTTCAAATCTGGCACCAGATTCGATGACTAGAACTTTGTAGCCTTTTTCGCTGAGGCGCAGTGCTGCAACAGATCCACCGAAACCGGATCCAATTACCGCAACATCAAAGTCCTCTGACAAACTCCACCCAATCCTTATTCTCGTACTGCTCCCATGAGCTGTTGGGCTTAAAGCCCAACTTCTCGTAAAGCCTAAGGGCACCGGACTCATTTCCGCTATCAACGTTTAGCTCAATGAACTCACGACCCTGCTCAACACTGTGATTGATTCCGTGTTGTAAGAGAATCTGACCTAGACCCTTTCCTTGGAATTTGTAGGCAACACCTAAAACGTCAACATAGCCACCGTTGAGGTGATAGTTGGCGTTTGCCATCTGGACAAAGCCAGCCGGTTCACCCTCGTACTCGAGAATGAAGCAAGCGTCTGGATCCAGTGTGCTGGCTGCCTTAGTTTGTTCAATCCAAAGCTCCATAGGCCTTGGGGCAAATCCAAAGTGGTTACTGAAAGAGTCCTGGTGCAGCTTCCACCAGGTCTGCATATCTTGATCCCCAGAAACCAACCGAATTGAAACCTCTGGCCTGGAGTTAGGAATGCGATCTGTCGCCGCTAATTCTTTCTTCATGTGCCAATAGGTGCGTATTACCTGCATCCCCAGGGACTCGAGGACTTCTCGCATCGCAACATCCTTGGTGTTTACGCCGTACCAATGTTCGTACTCTGGAAACTCTGCTGCCGCAGCCTTTAGAGACTCAACTAGGGCTTCCTTAATCAGATTGGAGCCTGGCCTGGCGTAAACATCTGTAAACAGTCTTTTTCTGTTGGCGTCCGGATTGATTGAATAAAAGGCGCTCGGCTCTTGGGTTCCCTCGCTAAAGATAAATGCCGCAATTGCGGGATCGAAAAAACCTTCAATAATCTCTGTGGATTCTTCAACACCTATGGCCGTGGAAGTTGGATCGATTTTTAGTTCATGCTGATTGATAAGCTCTGCGAGCACGCCTGCTTGGCTAGTCTCAGCCTTGACAATCCGATAGTTCACCAAAGTACCTTACGGAAGAGCCATTGGGTTCGAGGGAAGTCGTTCCTGCGCAAACATCTTCTGGTGGTAACCGGTAGATGATGTCATAAGATCCAAAAATGGAGTCGGCGGGAATTGCTCAGGGGCCATTACTCCAACGCCGGACCACTTGCCTTCGGCAATAAGCTCTAGAGCAATTAGCGGGTTGAAAGCGGTCTGTAGAACGACACACTGTGCCTCGTACTCAGACATAGTTTGGGCGTTATCGGCTACGTGGTAAATGTATGTAGCGCGATTTTTTCCGTTCTTGTCTTTTCCGGTGATAAGCACTCCGGCACAGGCCTTACCGCTCATTTGAGGACCGAGGGTTGCAGGATCTGGCAATACGGACACTACGACATCTCTTGGAGCAACCTCGACTGGACCCGACGCAGAACGCACGCGAACCGGTTTGGTGGCATCAAGACCAAGGCTGTGAAGGGTCTTTAGAACAGAGATGAATTCAGAGCCAAGACCGTACTTAAAAGTTACTTTCTTTACATCCATTGTTCTTGGAAGCATAGTAATCTCTTCGTGCTCAACGTTGACGCACTCAACAGCTCCGATACCCTCTGGGAACTCAAAAATCTCCGGCTCACTGAATGGTTCGGTGGTGTACCAACCCTTGTCCTTTTCGTAAATGATTGGTGGGTTTAGACACTCTTCGATTACGGTCCAGATTGAAAATGAAGGCGCAAAGATCTCTTCGCCATCTTCATTTCGAACCACAAGATTGGAGCCGTCTTTGATGCTGACTTCGTCAATCTCTCCAAAAAGTTCGTCGGCTGCATACTTGGCAAATATGTTGGAGAGCCCTGGTTCAACACCCATTCCAATCAGTGCTAGCTGACCGGCTTTTTCCCATTGAGAATTAAGTGAGTACTGCGCGTCTCCTAGTTTGATTCCAGGCTTGTGGTACGGATCGCTCTCGTGGGGCTCAGAAAGCGACATTGCCATGTCCATGTAACCAACACCAGCTGTAAACGCCGCTGAGAAAACAGTAGGTACGAACTTGGGTTCTACCGCGTTGAGCACAAAGGTAATGTTGTGCTGTTTACATAGGTCAACAATGTTTGATGCCTTTGAAGCATCAAGCTTTGCTGGAATGAATTTCGAGGCAACATCGTCACCGCGACGCTTCCTAATCCATTCGATTACGTCTTCGGAGCGGGTGATGTCAAAATCTGACACAACCATCACTTCAAAAAATGATCTTTCACTTGCTATTTTGGCTATTGCGGCGCCTACGCCGCCCGCGCCGACGAGTAAAATCCTCATCGAGATTTCCACATCCTTTATGGAAGTTGCCACCCCATCGAAGGGCCAATGCGGCAACTTGTATGTATCCCTAGGATACCTAACTAGTCCTTAATAAGTGCAGGAACGGACTTAGGTCTAACAACTAGGAAGAAAATCGCTATCGCCGCAAGGTGGCTGAGCATGATCGCTATCCCTAGACCAGAAGTGGTGGCGCTACCGAGGATTGGGTATAACGGTGCCGCAAAAGCTGCGGTAAGTGAGTTCATAACTCCCAGTACCGACGCCGCGGTTCCGGCTTCTGAACCGTGACCTTGCAAAGCAATGGTTTGAATTGGGGTGATGGTCATTCCAAACGAAAGCACGAATAGCGCCATCAGGGGGATGACGGTTTCGATACCCGGATTTTGATTAGCAATAGTGAAAAGTCCAAACCCGGCGCCAACCGCAAGAATCAAAGACGCCAAGATAACCCAAGTTGCTCGATACATTCGGCCAAGCTTTGCTCCGGCTTGGATTCCCAAGAACCAGCAAAAAGCAGTAATCGAGAAAGCGATAGAAAACTCAACAGGAGTAAGGCCCAGGCTGTCTTGATATAAAAACGGAATGATGTTCAGGTAACTAAAGAGCCCGATGGTTTGCACCATGCCTATAAGTACAAGTCCGACCAGAATGCGATCTTTGAATACCGCTAGGAATCTTTTAGTGACACCTTCAAATCCTTTAGCCCTGCGGTTATCGATGTGGTGGCTTTCTACCAGCGCTTTTGAAGCAATGAAAAATACCGCGACACCCAAGATGGTCAAAGCCAACGGAATTACTCGCCAGTCTGGAGCCACCAGCAGTAACTGCGCAGAAAGAAACGGGCTAACCATTGGAGCAATTCCAGAAACCAGCCAAACCCGAGCCAACATCTTGAGCATGGCGTTACCAACAAACAGGTCACGAATAATTGCCTGGGTCACGACAGCAATCGCAGCAGCAGCTAAACCTTGGAGAAAACGAAGTGCAATAAAGGCTTCAATACCGGGGGCTAGGTAAAGTGTTGCCGAAGCAAAAGTGAATAGGCCCAAAAAGAATAGAACTGGCTTTTTTCTCCCCAGTGAATCACTCAGTGGTCCAGCGACGAAAAAACCAATCGCGGCGCCCAAAGTAACTGCTGAAAGAGAGTACTGAACAAAAGCGTCCGGCACCTCAAAAAATGCCGCAATATTTGGGTAGGCGGGCAAGAACATGTCTGTAACCAGGGTTTGAACCATGAACAAGAATCCGAGCACAAAAATGTAAACAACTCTTTGGCTTTTGGTGATCTCGGTTGTATTCACCGAGCTAGTTTTTACCATCACTTAGAAAACATCAATTCTTTGGGGTCAAGGGCTCTTGGCCCACTTAGAAAAGCTTAGCTGTCTCACCTAGTGCGATAAGAAGTGACTCGGCAAAAGAAATCCCCCCAAGCGAAAAGCTTGGGGGGATTTCTTCGAGTGAACTTATTTACTTCAGGGTTACTTTTCCACCAGCTGCTTCTAGAGCTGCCTTTGCCTTCTCGGCGGTTTCCTTGTTTGCACCCTCAAGGATTGTTGATGGAGCACCATCAACTAGAGCCTTTGCTTCACCTAGACCTAGGTTTGTAAGGTCACGTACTTCCTTAATAACCTGGATCTTCTGGTCGCCTGCAGCGTCTAGAACAACGTCAAACGCGTCCTTCTCTTCTGCTGCTTCACCAGCTCCGCCACCGGCTGGAGCTGCTGCTGCAACTGCAACTGGAGCTGCTGCGGTAACTTCGAATACTTCTTCAAACTTCTTTACGAATTCTGAAAGCTCGATTAGAGATAGCTCCTTGAAGCCATCGATTAGCTGTTCGGTTGTCAGCTTTGCCATTTGATTTTCTCCTTATGATTTCTTGATTAAGCGTTTGTCTCTTGCTTGGCACGTAGGGCGTCGATTGTGCGGACGGCCTGAGCCAGCGGAGCTTGGAACATGTAAGCAGCCTTGAACATTGAAGCCTTGAACAGTCCTGCGGCCTTCGCCAATAGAACTTCACGGCTTTCTAGATCAGCGAGCTTCTTAACCTCGTCTTGTGACAAAGTGACGCCATCCATGATGCCGCCCTTGACCACTAGAAGAGGATTTGCCTTGGCAAAGTCGCGCATTGCCTTGGCCACGGAAACTGGGTCACCGTGAACAAAAGCCATTGCAGTTGGACCGGCGAACTGACCATCAAATGCGGTCACTCCAGCGTTCTTTGCTGCAATCTTTAGAAGCGTGTTCTTTGCCACGGCGTAGGTTGCGTCAGCACTGAAAGAACGTCGAAGAGTCTTCAGCTGTCCTACAGTGAGTCCGCGGTACTCGGTTAGCAGTACGGCACTCGAGCTTTGGAATTTCTCCGTAAGCTCGGCGACGGTAGCTTCCTTGTTCGCCATGGCACTCCTTGATTATCTGTATTTGTCGGCAGCCCTAAGAAACAAAAAATGCTCCTCACGTAAGCGAGGAGCATAAGGAAATAGAGCAAAACTCTAAAAACTTTACTTCTTCACCTACGTGGGCAAACACTTTGTGTTTCTTAGTCAAAACAAGCCAAATTCCAAGAATTCTTGGGCTTTGTCCTGCCTCAAACCGACGGTCTTTGGCTTCCTACAGTCTAGAGCTTCAGGGGGTTGGCTGTAAAGTCCAGATTTTCAGGCTACCCAAGGGCCTCAAGTACAATCGAGGTTAGCCTCATCCCCCCAATAGATTCCACGAAAAGCAAACGAAAGCAATCAAGCATATGATTCAACCGTTTGAACTTCTTGACAAAGCAGTCAAGCGAAGCCCCAACGACATTGGCTTGGTTGGCCCCACCCGGTCTTACACCTTCTCCCAAATGCGCGAGGTCTCGCGCTCTTTAGCCAAAAACTTTTCAAACCGAGGGGTAAAACCTCGGCAAATCGTATCGACCTTTTTACCACCAGATCAAGACTGGCTCAGCACACTGGCCATTTTTCACGAGGCTGCGTTGCCAGTTTCATTGTGGGGAATAGGAACGGTTTCCAAACTGGACGTGTCTTGGTTTGTCTCCAATGAACTTCGTCCCGGCGTACCCAGTCAACAAACCATTTTGATTGAAAAGGGGTTTGATATTCCCCTACCTAATGAAGCCGATCATCAGCGAACTCTGTTTGCCAGGCCCGATAAGCCCATGAGATATGTAATGACGAGTGGAACCACGGGAGCTCCCAAGGCTGTGACCTTCACGGGAGATAACATCCAAGCCCGTTTGAGTCAGCTTGGTAGTTACTGGGCAGATAGCAGGCCAGAGCTAAACTTCATGGGATTATCAACAACAGGTGGATTCTTCACTGCTCTCGCAGCATTGCAGCACGGCTATCCATACATGGCAGAGGTCGCAGTGAATCTCTCTGCGCTTGAAAGGGCCAAAGAATATGGCATTCAAGTTCTTGCTGGATCACCTGCCCAAATTGGTCAGGCCCTAACGCTGATTCGGGAACATAGAATCCAGTTTCCAAGTCTGGTCGAGGTAAGGGTGGCAGGAAGTCTTCCAAGCCGGAAATTAGTTTCAGCAATTCACAATGATCTTGGTGTTCAAGTCAAAAGTGTTTATGGCTCAACCGAAGGTGGCGGGGTTGCTATGACAATGCTTGAACCTGGAGATGACCCTTCGGACGCCGGAGTTTTGGTTCCAGGAATACAGCTAGAGATCCAAAAGCAAGATGGTGTTTCAGGTCAAATTAGATATCGTGGCCCTGGGGTATCTCCTGGATATCTCGAAGGCTCTGAATTTGACTTGAATTTTGTTGACGGCTGGTTCTACCCAGGAGATACCGGTTTCCTTTCCGAGCAAAACCACCTAATCCTGCAAGGTCGCAGTGACGAACTTATGAACGTTGGGGGCACGAAGATTAATCCTGAAAAAGTCGAGGACTTAGCGAAGGAATTTCAAGGTGTGATAGATGCGGGCGTATGCCTAATTGAGCGACTGCCAGGGATTGAGGAAGTTGCTATAGCAGTTGTTGGCCAGGCAGGAGTTGACCTTCGCGGCTTAGATCGATTCCTTCGGGAAAGGCTGCCGGTAGGTCACCCAACAGTTTTCACAACAGCCACGCAAATTCCCCGCAACCGGATGGAAAAGACCATTAGAAAAGAAGTGATGAATCAGATTCTTAGAGATCTCAAACTGAATTGATAGCCCTTAGGACGGATGCCATTATCCGGTAGTAAGTGGTGCTTGGCTTTAACTGGTTGATGGTTCCAACGATGGAAAGCTTGTCAATTGGATCATAAAACATAAAGTGACCCGTAGCACCCGAGTGGCCAAGATACCGACCCTTATGTTTTGCTCTGGTGGCAAGCCTTGGCAGGCCAAGTGACATGACTCCCGCTGCATAACGAGTTCCAGGAAAAATTGGCAGCCATTGAGACAACAAGTTGTCTCTGCCAGCCGTTGAGATTAGGTCTCCAGTAAAGAAGTGCTGTAAGAACTTAGTGGTGTCCTGAGTGGAAGAGACAATAGATCCCTCGGCTCCCAAAGAAGCAATACGTTTAGCGCCTTGGTACTTTTGGTTTCCAATTAACACTTGGGAGGCGTTATAAAAGGGTTCTAGGTTATCTTTGGTTATCAGGGAAGTATTGCTGAGATTAAGCGGTTCGAAAATTCGAGTCCTGAAAGCATCGCCTAAGGATTGGTTTGTGACCGACTCAATCAGCCTTCCAATCAACTGATAGTTCGTAAAGCTGTAATGGGCCTTTCCCGAGTTTGGGGGAAACCTGGGGGGAAGTTGCCTAGCTAGATCTATTGCTTCTTCAAAGCTCCAGCCTGGGTCCTGTGCAGATAGCTGACTCAAATCCCCCGTCTTTGGCAAACGCTTGAGTTGATAGTAGTCAGCTATGCCCGAGGTGTGGCTAAGTAAATCCCTAATAGTTATTTGCTCACTGCAATCCACTCCATCTTGAATGTTCAGTTTTGCAAAATCAGAAGAAGGTAAATGGCTTGAAATAGTGTCAGAGATGGCAAGTTTGCCTTCGTCAGCTAGTTGTTGCACAATCGTTGCAGCAAACATTTTTGTTCCACTTGCAATCAAGTGAGTTGCTTTAGATCCCGGGCTTTGCGAACTGTAGCTCAGCCCAGAATCAAGGCTCGTTACCTGAACCTTGAGTTCAGAAACCGCAGGATTCCTGGCGTAGCGCAGCATTAGAGAATCAAGCTTTAGGGAAAGATCTCCTGCGAACCTGGGAAACAAATTATTTGGCTATCTGATTCGTCGTCTAGACCTTTTCGCGTATGCCATAGCTAGGCCACCAATTGCAAGCATTGCCGCAGAAGACCAAACAGCCCACCATGGTGTGGTGCTACCTGTGGTTGCTAGTGATGGAGTAACAGACCCTTCGAACGCACCAGCGTCAGCAGGGTTGGTTCTAGGAGCACCCCTCTGATCGACTTGAGAGTTTAGCCCCAATCCCACATCCAGAAAGTCAATAACCTCCTGAAAGATTCCTGATGGCACTATGTCTAAGGCGACACTCCCGGGTGAAGGAGCGACAGTTTGCGTTCCATTCAAGTTTGGCTCATGCGATAACAATTCTGGCGAGTTAGTGCCAAATATAGAAACTAGGCTGGCTCCAAATACAGAACTTGGATCTTGAGAAGTAAGGTCCTCCTCAGTTTCACTAGATGTTGAAAACACGTTACCTCCGAGATCAGAGACCGGAGCAGCGATATCTCCAATACCTATTTGCGCACGGTTGGAACTTCCCGCAAAAATATTTCCGACAAGGGAAATCCCCATCGGCGCGGCTGGTGAGAAGTACCTATAAATGGCATTGCCTGGGGTATCTCCTGGGCCTCCAGATAGATCAGGTGCTTCGTTGTTTAGAAAAGTGCTAAATAAAATGTAAGCTCCAGAGGAGTAGAGGGCCCCGCCCTCTGCACCTTCAGTTTGGGCTGAATTTCCCACAAAAGTGCTGTTGTGTGTCACCAGAATTTCTGAGGAGACCGCTCCTCCTTCAAATGCGGAATTTTCTACAAAAGTGCTGTTGGTGATAACTGTGTATGGCGAAAAAATCGCTCCTCCTCCGGAATTTGCAGAGTTATCAAGAAAGGTGCTGTTTGTTATATACAAGATGTTTGACTCTGCTTGATCCTCAGTGCCTACGTAGATTGCTCCACCAGAACCCTCAGAAATGTTGCCTTCGAAAGTGCTGTCACCAATCTCCGCACTTTCTTCCGCAATGATTGCTCCACCGCTTCGCATTTCACTTGTGTTGTCAACAAAGGTTGAATCGGAAACATCGACTATTCTGCCGTATACAGCACCGTAGGTGTTTCCTGAGAATGTGCTGTCTCTAATGTTTACTTGTTCTGCTGTCACCGCAGCATAGGGGTTAGGAATATCGCCAGAAGAATTTTGAATTAATAGGTTCTCAATTGTCAATTGGTAATCTGTCTCTAACCAAAGAGAGTCTAAGTTGAATACTCCACCTGGTGCTTGGGATTGAATTGAAGAGTTTTCTGTTCCATAGAAATGAAAATCTCTGCCACCAAATTCAAGTCCAGAATTAATCGTGAAATTTCCATCTAGGCAAATTTGCACGGTTCCATCAGAATTATCAAACACATAATCTATAACTTCTACAATTTCTGCCCTACTCAACGATGGGTTAGCCTGCGGCGTTGCCGTGTTGTTTGCTGTGCAAGTGAACGGGGCTACTGCGAATGCTGGGGTGCTGCCCGCAAGTCCCAAGCCAAAGACAAGACCCGAGGTTCCAACAATAGCCACCCCACGCAGGTAGGTCTGCTTTGCAAAAGCTGATGAGTTGCTTACTTCGGAGTTTGCCATTTTCGAGTTACTTGACTTAATCATGGGATTTCTTTTCTCTCCGGAGGGCCTTCGATATCAAGGCTTAACAAAATTTTTATTAAGTATACCTTCTTATCTGCATTTCTCGAAGTAAGAAGTAAACCCCGCACCGATTAGATGCGGGGTTCCAAGCTGTCTCAACTTGTCTTAGTCAAACCATTGCTAGTTTGAATACTTCTTAGCCCTGGGGCGCTTCTCACCTGATGGCTTATCAGCCCATCTTCCCTTGCCAGACCCTTGGTAGTTCCCCTGTTTCTTGGGTCCTCTGGAGTTACCTCGTCCTCTGCCACCTCTTGAGTCTCCGCCACGGGAGTCTCCGAAGTCCAGAATGTCTGGTGCTGCCGGAGGAGGCGCAATCGGACCAGCTAGTTCTTCCAAAAGCTCAGAGCCTGGGCGAACATCTGTGATTTTTGCATCGCGCTCGGCGCGGTGCAGTAGGTCTTCGACCTTGCGACGCTTTGAGCGAGGGATCAAGGTGATAACTACACCTTCCTTACCGGCACGGCCGGTACGGCCGGAGCGGTGAAGGTAGGTCTTGTATTCCTCTGGTGGGTCAACCTGGATAACCAGGGCAACATCATCAACGTGGATACCTCTAGCTGCAACGTCGGTAGCAACAAGAACCCTTACGGCACCTTTAACAAATCGCTCCAGGTTGCGAGTTCTTTGGTTCTGGTTTAGATCTCCGTGCAGTCTTGCTGCTGGAACACCGTTATTAGTAAGTGACTCGCTTAGACGCTCTGCTGTCATCTTGGTACGGGTGAAGATAAGTGACTTACCTTCTCCTTGCACAAGGCGAAGAAGTACCTGGCTGCGATCATCTGGGTCAACAACTAGCACGCGGTGCTCGATTGTTGAGTTCTCCTGAGTTTCGTTCGGAACTTCGTATACATAAGGGTTTGGCATGAACTCGCGAACAAGCGCATCAACTTCACGGTCCAGTGTCGCCGAGAACAATAGCTTCTGGCTTTCGCCGGTAGCGCGTAGCACTCGCTTTACGCCTTCGATGAATCCAAGATCACACATGTGATCGGCTTCATCGACGACCATGGTCTCAACTTCGCTTAGGTCAATAATGCGCTGCGCCATTAGGTCCTCAAGACGTCCTGGGGTTGCAACAACGATGTCAACACCGCGGCTTAGAGAGATCTCTTGACGGCGCTGTGGAACACCACCGTAAACACAAGCTGTGTAGAAACCAACCGAGCGAGCTAGAGCTGAAACAGTTCTGTCGATCTGATCAGCTAGTTCGCGAGTAGGAGCCAAAATCAAAGCACGGGGCTTGTTTGGCTTTCTTGGCTGAGATCCCGCTGCAACGAGCTTGGAAATGATTGGAACAGCGAAAGCAATTGTCTTTCCAGAACCAGTTTTTCCGCGACCCAGAACATCTCTACCTTCCAAGCCTGCTGGAATAGTTGACTGCTGGATTGGAAATGGAGTTTCTGCTCCAAGGCCACGAAGTGCGGTGACAAGCTTTGGGTGTAGACCCAT
>CAXNHQ010000014.1:0-12417 GCA_964202285.1 Rhodoluna sp.
TTGACAGCAGACCAAACACCAATACGGACCAGGTTCAGCTGAACAAGGCTTTGGGTGTTACTTTGCTTTGGTGACTTAGGTTTCTTGGCTCTTGGCTTTAGCTTTAGCTTCGGCATGGAACCTAGTTTGAATTTTCTTGCTGGGGCGTCACTCATTCTCTATTGCACCTTCCAAGTTGCGCTCTGAGTTTCTAGCTAGTCCGATTACTGAGTCGGCTTCATTAAATCTGGCAAACACCACTCCCATGGTGTCTCGGCCTTTGGCCGGTACCTCACTAACAGCCGACCTGACAACTTTACCGCTAGAGAGCACTACTAGCACCTCGTCGTCTTCGGAACAGATGATGGCACCTACCAAATCTCCGCGTTTTTCCTCGAGTTTGGCCACCTTGATGCCCAATCCACCTCGGTTTTGTGGTCGGTATTGATCCACTGCACTTCTCTTGGCATAGCCACCTTCGGTGGCTATGAATACATAGGAATCAGCGATGTCGTTGATGACGGTTGCTGATAGCAGCTCGTCGCCTTTTCTAAAGTTCATTCCGATGTTTCCAGATGTGTCTCTTCCCATTGGGCGAAGTGATTCATCAGAGGCTGAGAATCTAATCGACATTCCTTTTCTAGAAACTAGAAGCAGGTCATCGGATTCGGAAACAAGCATCGCGGAGATTACTTCGTCGTCGCCTCTTAGTTTGATCGCAATGATTCCGCCAGATCTCGGGGTGTCGTAGGACTCGAGAGCAGTCTTTTTGACCAAACCGCTCTTGGTTGCAAGGACCAAATATGGCGCCTGGTTGTAATCACGGATGTCCAAGATTGAAGCAATGTGTTCATCTGGTTGCAAAGCAAGAAGGTTCGCTACGTGCTGACCCTTGGCGTCACGTCCTGCCTCTTGAACCTCGTAAGCCTTTGCTCTGTAAACCCGACCTTTGTTTGTGAAAAACAGTAACCAGTGGTGGGTTGTTGTGACAAAAAAGTGCAGCACAACATCGTCTGCTCGAAGTGATGCTCCCTTTACACCCTTACCTCCACGGTGTTGGCTTCGGTAGTTGGTGCTCTTGGTTCGCTTGATGTATCCACCGCGAGTAACGGTGATGACCATCTCTTCAACTGGAATTAGGTCTTCTGTGGAAACGTCGTCATCTCCGCCAGATTGGATCTGGGTTCTGCGGTCATCACCGTGACGGTCGACTACTTCAACAAGCTCTGATTTGATTATCTCCCGCTGCCTTTTGGGGCTGGCAATGATGGCTTTGTATTCCTTGATCTCCAGCTCTAAGGCAGCAGCTTCGTCAATGATCTTTTGACGCTCTAGGGCGGCAAGTTGTCTTAGCTGCATGTTCAAGATGGCACGAGCTTGCAGCTCGTCAATCTTGAGTAGTTTTACTAGGCCGTCTTTAGCAGCATCAGCGTTAGCGCTTTTTCTAATCAGGGCTATTACGGCGTCAAGTGCATCCAGGGCTTTTAGGTAACCACGAAGTATGTGAGCTCTCTCTTCAGCCTTGTTCAGTCTGAAGTTAGTTCTTCTAACAATCACGTCGACCTGATGATTTACCCAATGTGAAATGAATCCATCGAGAGAAAGGGTTCTAGGGACTCCGTCTACAAGAGCAAGCATGTTTGCGCTGAAGTTATCTCTAAGTTGGGTGTATTTATACAAGTTGTTTAGAACCACCCTGGCAACAGCGTCTCGCTTTAGAACGATTATCAGACGTTGTCCGGTTCGACCGGAGGTTTCATCGCGGATATCAGCGATACCGCTTAGTTTTCCTTCTTTAACTAGTTCAGCAATCTTCTGAGCTAGATTGTCCGGGTTTACTTGGTAAGGAAGCTCGGTGACTACTAGACAGGTTCTTCCTTGAAGTTCTTCAACGTTTACGATTGCTCGCATTGTTATCGAACCGCGGCCGGTTCGATAAGCATCTTCTATTCCGCGTCTTCCGATGACTTCTGCACCGGTCGGGAAATCTGGTCCCTTGATGCGCTGCATCAATGCGGAAAGTAATTCTTCGTCAGTTGCCTCAGGGTTTTCTAGATACCAGATTGCTCCTTCGGCAACTTCGCGAAGGTTGTGTGGCGGAATGTTGGTAGCCATACCAACGGCAATACCGATGGACCCATTAACTAGAAGGTTTGGAATTCTTGAGGGAAGAATGGTTGGCTCTTGAGTTCTGCCGTCGTAGTTGTCTTGGAAATCAACGGTGTCCTCGTCGATGTCACGAACCATCTCCATGGCAAGTGGTGCCATCTTGCATTCGGTATACCTCGGCGCAGCAGCTGGATCATTTCCTGGGGAACCAAAGTTACCTTGACCCAAAACAAGTGGGTACCTAAGGTTCCAAGACTGAACCAATCTCACCAAGGTGTCATAAATAGCAGTGTCACCGTGCGGGTGATACTGACCCATCACATCGCCAACTACTCGAGAACATTTAGAGAACTGCTTGTCTGGTCTATATCCGCCGTCATACATTGCATACAAAACTCGTCGGTGCACTGGCTTTAGACCGTCTCTAACATCAGGCAGGGCACGGCCGACGATGACGCTCATGGCGTAGTCGAGATAGCTTCGCTGCATTTCGACCTGGAGGTCGACTTGCTCGACGTGGTCCATGCGTCCTTCTGGGGTCTCTATCTTGTCTGCCATGGTTATCTTTCTTTCCTAGATATCTAGGAAGCGAACATCCTTTGCGTTTTTCTGGATAAACGATCTTCTTGCTTCTACGTCTTCACCCATAAGGGTAGAGAAAACCTCGTCCGCTAAAGCGGCATCATCGAGGGTTACCTGAAGCAAAGTTCTTCTGGCCGGGTCCATGGTCGTTGACCACAGCTCGTCGTAGTCCATTTCACCGAGACCTTTGTAGCGCTGGATCGAGTTTTCCTTAGGGATTCTCCGGCCGGCTTTTTCGCCCTCTTTGAGCTTCAGGTCACGCTCTTGGTCGCTGTAAACATACTCATGCTCGGCGTTAGTCCACTTAATTCGGTAGAGAGGCGGCTGAGCTAAGTAGACATAGCCGTGCTCAATAAGAGGTCTCATATATCTAAAGAGCAAGGTAAGAAGCAGGGTTCTGATGTGTTGACCATCGACATCGGCGTCCGCCATCAAAATGCACTTGTGGTACCTGATCTTGGAGACATCAAACTCTTCTCCGATTCCAGTTCCAAAAGCAGCAATTAAAGCTTGAACCTCGGTGTTGGCCAGGGCCCGATCTAATCTGGCCTTTTCAACGTTCAAAATCTTTCCGCGAAGCGGAAGAATCGCCTGGTGCTCTGGGTCTCTACCGCTTACTGCCGAACCTCCGGCCGAGTCACCCTCAACAATGTAAATCTCGGAAACCGCTGGGTCTCTTGAAGAACAGTCGCGAAGCTTTCCTGGCATGCCGCCTGATTCGAGCAAACCTTTTCTTCTGGTTGCTTCGCGAGCTTTTCTAGCAGCCATTCTGGCTGCTGCCGCTTGAATTGCTTTTCGAACAATTTCCTTGGCTGATTGTGGGTTGCGCTCTAGCCAGTCCCCTAGCTTGTCGTTAACGATTTTCTGGGTAAAGGTTTTTGCTTCGGTGTTTCCAAGCTTTGTCTTGGTTTGACCCTCGAATTGCGGCTCTGAAAGCTTGATCGAAATAACTGCTGTGAGTCCTTCACGGACATCATCTCCGGAAAGGTTCTCGTCTTTTTCCTTTAGGAGATTATTGGTTCTGGCGTACTTATTTAGAAGGGACGTAATTGCTGTTCGGAAGCCCTCTTCATGGGTTCCACCTTCGTGGGTATTGATGGTATTGGCGTAGGTGTGAACAGACTCGGTATACGCGTTGGTCCACTGCATCGCTACCTCGATGGACATGTCTTTTTTGGCTGTTTCGGCTTCTAGGGAAATGATCTCGTCGTGAACCAGTTCGATTTTCTTTGAGGCGTTTAGAAACTCAACGTAGTCAACTAGTCCGCGGGTGTAACGGTAGCTTTCGGTTTTCTCTGTTCTTTCATCGGTGATCGTTATTCCAAGACCTTTGTTTAGAAACGCCATCTGCTGAAAACGCGCACGGAGGGTTTCGAAGTCAAACTCAACGGATTCAAATATTGCAGCATCTGGTTTGAATTCAATTGTTGTTCCGGTGTAATCAGCCTTCTTGCCTTTGGCAAGTGGGGCTTGTGGAACACCGATTTTGTATTCCTGGGTCCACAAGAAACCATCTCTCGCTACTTGCACTTTCAAATCTGTGGAGAGTGCGTTTACTACCGATGCTCCCACACCGTGTAATCCACCGGATACTGCGTAACCGCCGCCGCCGAACTTTCCTCCAGCGTGCAAAACGGTTAGCACAACTTCGACTGCAGGTTTTTTCTCAACCGGATGCATGTCAACAGGAATGCCTCGACCGTTGTCAATTACCTTAATCGAGCCTTTTTTGGTGATAAAAACATTTATGTCGTCGCAGTGACCAGCGAGTGCTTCGTCAACTGAGTTGTCAACGATTTCGTATACGAGGTGGTGTAATCCGCGTGGACCAGTTGACCCGATATACATTCCCGGTCTTTTACGAACGGCTTCTAGGCCTTCAAGTACTTGAATACTTCCAGCGTCATAACCGGATTTAGATTTGGTTTCTTTTTTGGCTGGGGCAGAAATTTTTGCAACTGGCTTTGTGGTTATCTTTTTCGCTGTTGGAGGAGTTTGTTTGGCTGCAGGTTTGGAGGTTTTGGTTGCGGGTTTACCAGTTTTTGCTGGTTCCTTTTTAACAGCCATTTCCTAATTGCTCCTCTAGTAGCGAGTTAGTTCCACATAACAGCGCAATGCGACTTAAATTCGGGTTTGCTAACTTCTTTATTTTACCCCAGCTTGGAGGTGGAAATTCACGTTGGGGAGAGTTATCCGTAGGTGTCTCTGGGGCCTCGGCCAGGCACTGATCTTGACCCTTTTTTCCAGCTCGGCGCATCTGGTCCAAAGAAGGAAATATTCTTTATTTCAAGCTCTGGAAATTGGCCAGAGATTTTGTCAATAATTTGAGCCTGCATTAATCGAAGCTCGGTTGCCCAAGCTGTTGATTTGCACCGAATTGTTAACTTGCCGTTATTGATATTTTCAGGTTGGGAATTCTTACCGTTTAGCTCACCAACGATTTCCGACCACCTTACAAACAGCTCTGCTTCTTCCAGCTGGGATTGCCAGCGAAAATCGTGCATGAGCGAATCTATGGTGTTTCCAGCTGGAATTGGGTCTCGACCGGAGTCAAAGGGTTTTGATCGATGCTTCTTTTTTTCGGCTATTCGCTTTTGGTCTCTAGAAACACGGCCTGTAACGGCAGCGCGCATGGCGAAGTAGAAATCAACGGCAAAGTTGTCTTTGTCAGTCATTGGATACCACTCCTGCTAAGACTTTATACCTGGCTGCTACTAGGCTCTGCGGGACATCTTCTATGACAGCGGCTGTGATGATGACTTGTTCGTTGCCTTGAACAAGCTCCGAGAGCTTTTCGCGTCTTGTCTTGTCTAACTCGGCGAATACGTCATCGAGAATCAGAATTGGATCTCCAAGTCTTGATTCTTGTCTCAAAATCTCTAAGGCAGCTAACTTAAGAGCTAAAGCGTAAGACCAGCTTTCGCCGTGGCTGGCGTAACCCTTTGCTGGTAGTTGTCCAAGCATTAAAACTAAATCGTCTCGGTGGGGGCCAACTAGGGTTATCCCTCGCTCAAGCTCCTTGGTCCTTACTTGTTCTAGTTTGCTGGAAAATAGGTTGGCAATTTCTTCGCGGTCTGTTGTCTCGAGTGTTTGTCCGTCGCTTTGGTCATCGGAATCTAAAGAGCTGTTTCCAAGGATTGAGCTCTTGATATGCATGGTTGGTTGGTTGATGCTGTCGGCAATCTTGGCGTAATTGGATTTCAACCCAGGTTCAAGTTTTTGAATTATCGACACCCGTGCGGCAATGATTTCAGAGCCTGTTTTTACAATTGATTGGTCCCAAGAAAACAGTGTTGATAAGGCGTCTCCTTTGGTTCCGGTTGCCCGAGCTGATTTCAATAGGGTGTTTCGTTGCTTTAGCACCCGCTCGTAGTCAGAGTAAACACTGTGCATTCTGGGGTTGAACTGAATAATCAATTGGTCCATAAAGGCGCGGCGGTTACTGGGGTCACGCTTGACTATGTCTAAATCTTCTGGTGAGAAAATCACTGAATTTAGGTAGCCAAGAACATCTTTGGGTTTAGCAAGTGGTGATTTGTTGAGCCGGGCACGGTTAGTGCTGTCTGAGTTGATCTCAAACTCCAGTAATAGCTGCCTGTCTTCGTGGGATAAATCTAGGGAAATGATTGCCGTTGTCTCACCCTGTTTTATTAGTGGTGAGTATCCTGCCACCCGGTGGGAGTCCAGGCTTGCAAAGAAATTGATGGCCTCAACAAGGTTTGTTTTCCCTTGACCATTGGATCCATAAAGTAGGTTGACCCCTGGGGTTAGCTCTAGCTCCGCGCTTTCATAGTTGCGAAAGTTGGTGAGCCTAATTTTCTTGGCAAACATAGCTCGTTTAGGAATCTAGTGTTTAGCGGCCAAGGAGGTTTGGTTGCAATAAGTACCTGTAGCTATCGTTAGCCGATTTCTCTTTTGCTTGGTGGTTTGTGATCAATACCGGGCTTGGTCTATTTGGGTTATCGCTGTTGGTAAAACCTATTTTTACAAACTCAGTTTTGACTCCGGCCAAGCCATCAATTAGAAACTGGGGCTTTAAAGAGACAACTACATCGGAACCAGTTAACTGCGCATCCATTGATTCAGTTGCTTGGGCTGTTTCCCCACCAGCTGCTTCTAGGTTTAGGGTGTTGGAATTAAAGTTGAACTTAATTGGACTTTCTCGTTCCAAAACGAGTGATACTCGCTTGGTTGAATCTAGTAAATCCTGGGTGTTCAAAACTGCGTAGTTTTCAATGGATTCTGGGAATAGGGTTTTTACCGCTGGGAAGTTTCCTTTGATGAGTCTTGAGGTAACCGATCGACTGTTCGCTTTAAAAGCAATCAAATCTTTTTCTTCGGAAGGGTTTATTGAAATCGATATTTCACCTTGGTTAGCAAATGTCTTGGCAATTTCCTGAAGAGTCTTTGCTGGAATTAAGGCTGTTTGAGCTGTGTTATTAGATGAAGATTTCCAAGGGATATCTTGAATAGCTACACGGTAACGGTCGGTTGCTACCAAAGAGATTGTGTCTTTGGTGGTTTCTAGTAGCACTGTGGTTAGAACCGGTGTGACGTCTTCTTTAGAAGCGGCAACGGAAATTTGTGAAATCGCAGAAGCGAAGTCTTCTCCTGATACTTGGCCGCTGATGGCCGGTATTTCAGGAAGGGTTGGGTACTCGTCAATTGGCATGGTTAGCAGTGAGAATTTAGCCGAACCGCAATTTACTTGGACTTTAGATCCGTCGGTTGAGAAGTCGATGGCTGAGTTAGGAAGTTTGCTCACAATTTCAGCTAGCAGGCGGCCAGAAACTAGGACCCGGCCTGATTGCTCAACTTTGGCCACAATTTCAACCTGGGCTGAGGTGTCATAGTCAAAAACAGATAACCGGACCGCGTTGGCATCGGCTTCAATGAGGATTCCGCTCAAAATGGGCAAAGTGGTTCTTTGGGGTAGTAATCGGACCGCAAATGAGACTGCCTCATTTAATACGTCTTTGTTTACCTGAAACTTCAATTGGTTCCCCTCTTAGTCGGTCTTTAATCTTGGCACAACTTATCTACTGCTTTTACCTATACCTTTGCTTTAAGGGTTATAGATCTCCTTAGAAACTATTAAAGTAATAACCACATTAACCCGTGTGGAAACTGTGGATAACTACCTTATTCCCTTTATTTACTTGAAAACTACATCTCTGAAACTTGTTTACACACCTGTGTATAAACCTGTGAATAAACAACCACCCTGTGAGGCTCTAGGTCGACGAACCCTAGTTATTAGCTCAAAATCAACAGATATAGGCAGTTTTCCACAGGTTATCCACGGGACTTTTGCTTCACCCTATTTAGGATCTCGGTGACCTGGTTATACACAGCCCGTCGTTCCTTCATTAGGTCGGTAACCTTCTTATTTGCATACATAACCGTGGTGTGGTCTCGGTTGCCAAATAACTGGCCGATTTTAGGCAAAGACAGGTTGGTTTGCTCCCGAATCAAATACATGGCAATCTGCCTAGCTTGGGCAACCGCCTGTTGTCTGGAGGATCCAAATAGGTCGGACGGGGTAATCGAGTAATACTTGGAAACCTCGGCAATTATGTCGTTGGGGACAATGATGTTCTGCTCCCCCAAGGGAACAAGGTCCTTTAGGACCGTCTGAACCAGGTTCATATCCACCCTGGTTCTATTAAGGGCAGCAAAGGCGGTGACTCGAATTAGGGTTCCTTCAAGCTCTCTGATATTTGACGCCACACGTGCTGCCATGTATTCCAGGATCTCATCTGGGACCTTAATCTTCTCGTTTTCAGCCTTTTTTCGAAGAATCGCAATGCGAGTTTCTAACTCAGGGGCTTGAATGTCGGTAATGAGACCCCATTCAAAGCGGGAAAGCATTCTCTCCTCGAAACCGGTGAGCTCTTTTGGTTGAAGATCCGAGGTAATGACCACCTGCTTGTTGTGATCGTGCAGGGTGTTGAAGGTGTGGAAAAAGGCCTCTTGAGTTTGGTCTTTTCCTTGCAGGAACTGGATGTCGTCGATTAGCAGGACATCAATATCCCGGTATTCGGCCTGGAAAGCAGAGCTACGGTTGTTTTGAATGGCGTTTATAAAGTCATTGGTGAACTCTTCGGAGGAGACGTAGCGAACCTTGATTTTTGGATAAAGACTCAAGGCATAGTGACCGATGGCATGCAAAAGGTGAGTCTTGCCCAACCCAGAACCGCCGTATATGAAAAGTGGGTTATAAGCCTTGGCGGGGGTTTCCGAAACAGCGAAAGCTGCCGCATGGGCAAACCGGTTAGATCCTCCGGTTACGAAGTTGTCAAAGTTGTACTTGGGGTTGAGGCGAGTGTCAAACAAGACCCCAACTGAGCCAGTTTTTCTAGGATATTCCTCGGCCTTTAGAGACGGAGCGGATCCAATGGGGAAAACGTTTTCTGGAGTGTCAGAAATGGTGGTGTTTCCGGCAACGTCTGGGTTGACCACAACAGCGAAGTTGGTAGGTCCTCCCATGAGGGCATTTTCTTGCAAAACTTCCAGGATGTCGTTTCGAATCCGCTGCTCCAACATGCCTCTGGTTAGATCGTTGGGAACCTCAAGATACAAGGTGTCCGCTAGGACACCCTTTGGCTCGACTAGGGTCAAAAAGCCCATTAGTTGGGGGCTTAGGGAGCCTTTTTCGGTAAGCCTAGAAACCACCTGGGACCAGGGTTTTACTACTTCATCGACGTCACTCACCACGGTCCCCTTTCCAACTTACGAATAGTTTTCCACACTTTATCAATACGATTTATTGGCTGTGGAAAACTATAAACATCCAACTGGTATTCAACTGAAATCTCATTGATTAAGCAAATCCACTGCACGCAGAATCCAAAAGTTATCAAGAAAATAATTGCTGCATTTTCGACTTGACCAAACACCCCTCTAGGCCCTAGATTTGTTCTGTTGAGCTGGAGTTGGAACCAGCAGCCCAATAATCTAAAGGCCAATAGCCCACTCACCAGGTTCCATCTTGAATTTTGAAAGCGTAGACAAATGAGCAAGCGCACTTACCAGCCAAACAACCGCCGTCGTTCAAAAAAGCACGGCTTCAGACTTCGCATGGCCACCCGCGCCGGCCGCGCCATTTTGGCAGCTCGCCGTCGCAAGGGCCGCCAAGAGCTTTCGGCCTAAACCCCACCCATGCTGGGTCGAACCAACCGATTGGTTCGGGGCGAAGATTTTCGCCGGATCATGAGATCCGGTAAAAAGCTTTCAACCAAACACCTCGTCGGATATCAGCTTCTAGAACCCGCTTTGCCAAAAAGATTTGGCTTCGTGGTTTCTAAAGCTAGCGGCGGAGCAGTGAAAAGAAATTTGCTAAAAAGAAGGCTTCGAAGTCTGGTAAGGACCAACATGGATTCGTTTCCAGCTGGCTCCCAGGTGGTTCTCAGGACACTTCCTGGCAGTGCGGAGCTTGATTTCCAAGGTTTGAGCTCAGATTTTGATCAGGTCTGCGGCTTGAAATGAAGACTTTTTGGATGATTTGGTTGATTCCTAGGAATCTTACTGTTTTGTTCCTAAAGGGCTATAGAAAGTTCATATCTCCGCTTTATGGGGATGTGTGTAGGTATTACCCGACCTGTTCGGCATATGGCCTGGGCCAGATCCAGCAGCGAGGTGTGATTGTTGGTAGCGTGTTGACAGCGGGCAGGATTGTCAGGTGCAATCCTTGGTCAGATGGCGGTTTTGACGAAGTCAAACCCTCCAATCAAAGATTTGTTGTGTTAGAAAACGGCTTTGTTTCACCAAAGCCCAAAGAAGGGTAGTTAATGCCAGATTTACTGTTTCCAATTAAGTGGATAATCGAGCTGATTTTGGTCAGTTTTCACTCCCTTTTTACCTTCCTGGGACTACCAGCAGCCTCAGGACTTAGCTGGGTTTTGGCCATTATTGGTCTGGTTTTGGTGGTCCGGGCAGCCCTCATCCCGCTATTTGTTAAGCAGATTAAATCTCAGCGGAACATGATGCTGGTCCAGCCCGAGCTTCAGAAGCTGCAGAAGAAATACAAGGGCAAAAATGACCGTGATTCCAGGGAGAAATTTGCCAAAGAGCAAATGGACCTATACAAGCGAACCGGCTCGAACCCCCTAAGCTCCTGCCTGCCTATTCTGGTCCAGATCCCTATCTTTACAGGTCTATTTTTCACCCTGAGCGATGCCCAGAACCGTAAATCTGGTGTTGGCTTGATGAACTCCGAGCTAGCGGTTCAGTTCTCAGAGGCTTCCCTGTTTGGGGCCAAACTCTCCGAAACCTTTCTGACCGCGACCAACGTCGCGGTTCAGATATTGGCCGGTGTCATGGTCATTCTTATGTCAACTACCCAGTTCATAACCCAGAAGCAGATCATTGCCAAGAATCAGAACCCTGACGTCCAGAACAGCCAATACATGCAGACTCAGAAGATTCTGCTTTACGTATTCCCCCTAATCTTCGTGATTTCTGGAGTATCTTTCCCAATCGCACTGGTCTTTTACTGGCTAACCTCCAACTTCTGGACCATGGGTCAGCAGTTCATTGTGATCAGAAACATGCCAACTGAAGGCTCTCCGGCTTATCACGCACGCATTGAGCGTCTGGCCAAAAAGGGCAAGCTCCCCAAGGAGCTCCAGGCCAAAAGGGACGCTGAAGAAGCGGCCCAGGCTGCTGCGGAATCCACTGAGAAGACTCAGCGCGAACAGCCAGCATCCAAAACCAGAGCCAAAAAAGCCAAGAAAAAGAAGAAGTAGGTAGCCAACATGACAGAACTTGAAGAGAGCAAAGAACGCACCGTCAAGCAGCTCGAGGAAGAAGGCGACATCGCCGCTGACTACCTCGAAGAGCTACTTGACATAACAGATTTAGACGGTGATATCGATATTGACGTTAGAGAGGGTAGAGCCTACCTTGCGGTCACTGCGAGCAAGGATTCGAACCTTGCCTTGGTATCTCACCCAGACACCGTTGAGGCCCTCCAGGAACTGACCCGCTTGGCCGTCCAAGTAAAGACCAGCAGCTACTCAAGGCTGATTCTGGACGTCGGTGGATCCAGACAGGCCAAGATCGACCAGCTAACCAAAGTCGTTGAGAAAATCATCTCCAAGGTCAAAGACTCTGGCGAACCTCAGCACCTAAAGCCAATGAGCTCCTATGAGAGAAAGCTGGCTCACGATTTGATTGCTGAGGCCGGCTTGCACTCGGAATCTGAGGGCGAAGGCCGCGACCGTCACATCGTAATCTCCAAGCCTGAATAGTTTCACGTGAAACATTTCGAGGCCGAGCCGGCCGCTGCGGTTGCCATCTTTGGCGACCAGATTGACCAAGCCAGATCTTTCGCTCAAACTCTAGCCAATGACAGCGATGAACTGGGCTTGCTAGGTCCAAGGGAGCTAGACAAGCTTTGGTCCCGTCACATCCTTAATTCGGCTGTGGTGGCAGAGCTAGTTAGCCCAGGTGACAAGGTGGCAGACGTTGGCTCTGGGGCGGGACTTCCTGGAATCCCGATGGCTATAGCCAGGCCGGATGCTGAGTTTGTGCTAATCGAACCCATGGAGCGCCGCTCCAGTTGGATGCTAGAGGTAGTTGAGGATTTGGGGCTAAAAAACGTCCGAATTCTTCGATCTAGAGCCGAGGACGTGTCCGAGCAGGACTTCGACATTGTTACAGCCAGGGCGGTGGCAGCTTTGGATAAGCTGCTGAAAATGTGTGTTCCGCTTCTAAAGCCAGGAGGGGCCCTAATTGCCCTAAAGG
>CAXNHQ010000015.1:0-11917 GCA_964202285.1 Rhodoluna sp.
TTGTGCATCAGCTTCGCTATCTGCGCTACGTCGCCTTCTGCCAAGGCTGCCAAAAGCTCTTCTGGAACTTCCGGAGATTCCAGTGCGGAAACGTCGATTCCCTGATTCACTCTCATGACATCCAGATGACGGTAAACCTGTGGGGTTGAAAGACCCGCTGAATTTGGTGTCATGACCCAGTGCAGCGCTGGGCCATCTGGCACCTTAGACAAAACCTCTCCTCTGCCAACACCAATTGCTGTTCCACCCATCAAAGAAAAAGGAACGTCTGATCCCAAGTTGGCGGCAGCGACATTTAGCTCTTGATCGAATCCAGCACCAAAAAGGCTATTCAAGGCAACCAGCGCTGCTGCCGCATCGGCGGATCCGCCCGCCATTCCCCCTGCTATCGGAACGCACTTGTGAATCAGAAATGACACCTTGTCAAGGCCCTTGGCTGAACCAAGGGACTTCAGTTGCTCCCCGGCAAGGTACACCAAATTGGTGTTGTCCTTTGGAACCAACTTATGGCTCTCTGTCTCAAAGGGTCCCGAAAAGTCAATTGAGAAGCTGCCGGTAAGTTCAACAAGGACCCTTTCCCGAAGGCTAAGTGCCTGGTAGCAACTGGCCACTTCATGAAAACCATCTTTCAAAAATGCACCGACTGCAAAAAAGATATTCACTTTGCCTGGGCTAGAGGCCACTACGATTTCTGGCGCGTTAAGTCTTTTTCTCAACATGCCAATAACGTCATTCCAGTACTTGATCTGCGACTGCCCTGATGGGTGATCAGCAATCCCGCTGATGACAATCTCTAGTTCGGTGAAGTATGAATTCCAGGCCGAAAATGTTGCAACCGCCTTCTTTTCTCCCTCGAAGGAAAAGACAATTCTTGACTGGTCAGTGGAATTGACGACTCTAGGAGTTTCTGGTTGCCCCCAAGAACTGGGGTCTTTCAAGATATTGAATGTCTGTCCAAGGTTTCCTGAAATGATTGAGATTCCTGCAAGTGTGGCTTCGCTCGAGCGATGATCTGTTTCAAAAATCACTTTTGTTTTGCCACCTCAATATAGTCATCAATACTCAAGTCCTCTCCTCTAGCCTGAGGAGAAACTCCTGCCCTGGTCAAAATCTGCTCTGCCAGATCAGGTGATCCCGCCCAGCTTGCTAGAGCTTGTCTTAGAGTCTTGCGACGGTGCGCAAATGCTCCATCTATAACTCTAAACACTTCCGATCTAAGCTGAGTGGGAAGTGGTGAGCTTCTTTTCTCAAAGTAAACCAAAGCGGAATCGACATTTGGAACCGGCCAAAAAATGCTGCGAGAAACTACCCCAGCCGCAGTTGCCTTTCCGTACCAAGCAAGCTTCGCACTTGGTGAGCCGTAGGTTTTTGATCCGGGACCGGCAACTAATCGTGCTGCCACCTCCGCCTGCACTAGTACCAACACTTTCGAAATAGTGGGAAAAGTCTCTAGAAAGTGAAGAATCACTGGAACGGAGATGTTGTAGGGAAGATTTGCAACCAGAGCATCCGGTTCGAAACCCAATTCGGTAACAGTCATCGCGTCAGCATGAATGATCTGAGCTTTTTTTTCGGGAGCTTTTTGCTTCAGGGTCTCGGATAGCTTGGTGGCAAGCCTTTCATCAAACTCGATTGCTACCAGCTGAACCACCTTCTCCAGTAAACCAAGGGTGAGGGACCCCAGCCCTGGCCCAATCTCAACTACTTTGTCCGTTGGCTGCAGCTGCGACGTAGCTACTATCTTGCGAATTGTGTTTGGATCAATTACGAAGTTTTGGCCGAGTTTTTTGGTGGGTCGAAGATCTAGCTGCGAAGCCAAGGACCTGATTTCGCCAGCGCCCAATAGTTCAACCACTAGTTTCCCCAAGATCCATAGACGGCAACAGTGTTCTTAGCCAACTGGCCAGAGAGCTCATCAGCGTCCAGGCCTAGTTCCGCGGCCATAAACCGGACAGTAATGGGCACTAGGTATGGAGCGTTTGGTCTACCGCGCAGTGGCTCCGGGGTTAGAAATGGAGCATCAGTCTCAACCAAAATCTTGTCAGTTGGCATGAATTTCAGGGAATCCCGTAGATGCTGGTTTCTCTTTATCGTGATGTTGCCAGCAAAAGATGTGTACCAACCATGTTTTGCGCAAATTTTTGCAAGCTCCAAATCTCCCGAGTAACAGTGAAAGACAACTCTGTCGGGGGCCCCAACTCTAAGAAGGGTCTCAACTACTTCTGGGTGCGCATCTCGATCGTGAATTTGAAGTGCGAGATTGTGATCCTTGGCAATTTGTATGTGTCTTTCAAATGAATGATGTTGAAATTTCTTGCCTTGCTCTGATTCCGTTCGATAAAAATCTAGACCGGTTTCGCCAATTGCTCTTACTCTTTCCTGGCTAGCAAGGGCAGCAATTCCATCAATGTCCGTATCTAGCGCTTGCTTGGATTCATACCTGGCTGCCTCGTTCGGGTGAATGGCAACCGCTGCAAGCAAACGATTGTCACTCCCTGCAACCTCAGCGCTCCATCTCGAACTTTCAAGGGTGACTCCGACCTGGACCGCGCCTAGTATGCCAACTTGATTTGCAAGAGCCAAATGATCTTTGTAGTTCATTGGTTCATCACCGTCGGCAATTTCCAAGTGGGTGTGATTGTCGTAGGTTCCAACCGAAAGTGGTTCGGGTAATTCTGGATAGCTCAGCTTTTGCCTAGTTCCGTCAGCATCTTTCAACTGACGTTGCCTTATGTGCTCGCTCACGTTTTTGAACTAGTCCCGATCTTCTTGCTCAACCCTAGGAAACAAAGACTCTAGTTCGTTTATCTTCTTGCCAGCTACCAACTGGTTCCAATTAGCAGCCTCGAGCAAAGGTTGTGATTCTAGATCTCCAAGCTCATGCCCAATTGAGGCCCAAAGCTTGGCGGCCGCTTTTGGAATAAACGGAGTTAGCGCTACAGCCAAGGTTCTAAGTCCCTCGAGAGAGGTATACAAGATGGTTCCCAATCGATCTCGATTGGCTTCATCCTTAGCCAAAATCCAAGGCCCTTGCTCAGTTAGATAGCTATTTAGGGCATCAACGAGCTCCCAGATGGCAATTAGCGCATCTTGGATCGCAACATCATCCATGGCAGCATCTGCCCTTTGAACACTCTCCGCTGCAATTTCTTCAATTGTGCTATCGGCCTGCGTTATTGCCGCCGGCTCTGGAATCACACCATCGAAGTAGCGATGAACCATGGCAACTACCCGGGAAGCAAGATTTCCAAAGCCGTTAGCAAGCTCAGCTTGGTAGCGGGCAGACAAATCCTCCCAAGAAAATGATCCGTCATGACCAAAGGCAATGGCCTTCATGAAGTAGTAGCGGAAAGCATCAGAACCAAATACATCAGTTATTTGATTAGGTGCGATGCCAGTCAGTTTTGATTTCGACATCTTCTCTCCACCGACAAGTAACCACCCGTGTGCAAAAACCCGTTCTGCGGGTTTCAATCCAGCTGCCATTAGCATCGCTGGCCAAATCACGGCATGGAATCTTAGAATGTCTTTTCCGACAACTTGCACCGATGCTGGCCATAAAGAATTTAGCTTCGCTTCGTCTTCACCATATCCAACTGCAGTTATGTAATTTAGTAGCGCATCAAACCAAACATAAATAACGTGATCGGTGTCCCAGGGAATATCAATTCCCCAGTCAAACTTGTCTTTTGACCGAGAGATAGATAAATCAGTTAGCTCTCGCGAAACAAAAGAGATGACTTCGTTGCGAGCAGCCTCTGGTTGAATGAATTTGGGGTTTTGGTTGTAGTAATCAAGTAGGGGCTGCTGGAATTGACTCAGCTTGAAAAAATAGTTGGTCTCTTCTAGTCGCTCAACAGGTTTGGAATGGATTGCGCAAACCATCTTTTTGGCAAACTCACCGGAGCCCTCAACAAGGTCCGAGTCGGTCTTGAACTCTTCACAGCCGACACAGTAGTTACCCTCGTATGAGCCCTGGTAAATAAAGCCACTGTCATGCAAATGTTGCAAAAACACTTGAACGTTCCTTTTGTGCCGCGGTTCGGTGGTTCGGATAAAGTCCTGATTGTTGATATCCAAGGTCTCAAGCATCGGTAGCCATGAATCGTGCACCAGCTTGTCCGCCCAAGCCTGGGGGGTCTGGTTATTGGCGGTAGCGGTTCGAAGGATCTTTTCACCGTGTTCGTCGGTTCCAGTTAGCAGGAAGGAGTTGCTGCCTTTTTGACGATGCCAGCGAGCCAAGACGTCGGCGGCTACCTCGGTGTAAGCATGACCAATATGCGGAGCGTCATTGACATAAAAAATCGGTGTCGTTACAAAAAACGCCTTACCGCCTGGGCTCACACTGGACATATCTACAAGCTTAACGTGGCTGGGTTCAAGGGTTGCTCTTGAGAGCTAGGTCATAAAGCTCGGATGTCGAAGCGCCGTATTCACTGGCAACTTTTCGAGCGGCATCCTTTAGAGAACTACCAGCCACGCGAAGCTCTAGCACCTTCTGCACCAAGGCGTCTGTTGCTACCTGCACTTGCTCTGCCCCAGCAACAACAAGCACCATTTCACCCTTTAAGTCTTTGGCACTCTCGGCTAGCTCTGCCAAAGTGCCTCTTAGGGTTTCCTCAAACTTTTTTGTTAGCTCTCTTGAAAGCGATGCTTTTCTATCTGGACCGAAGACTTTCGCGGCATCTTCTAGGGATTCGGATACTCTATGCGGGGATTCAAAAAAAATCATGGTTCGTGATTCCGAAACCAGTTTCTGGAAAAGCTTTTTTCTCTCACCGGATTTTCTTGGAATAAAGCCTTCGAAGCTAAAGCGGTCGGTAGCAAGCCCGGAAACAGCAAGGGCCGCGATGACTGATGATGGCCCAGGAACAACTTGGATTTCAACACCGTGCTCACTGCAAGCCCTAACCAAGGCAAATCCTGGGTCGCTAATGGTTGGCATTCCGGCGTCGCTTACTAAAACTAGGTTTTCGATCTTGGCTATTTCGATGAGTCGGTCAAGTTTTTGCAACTCGTTTTGCTCATTGAGGCTAATTAGCTCGGCGCTTAGCTTTATCCCAAGGTGATTTGCGAGCTTTAGCAAGGACCTGGTGTCTTCGGCTGCGATTACGGTAGCTTGTTGCAAAGTCTCTATCAGCCTGGCCGAGGCATCGCCTATGTTGCCAATAGGTGTTCCAGCCAGAATAAGCATCACCTTATTGTGTCAGATACCATTGGGCGGTCTTGATTAGCATGGGCATATGAAGCGGTTGCGTTTAGACAGGAAAGCCTTGGAGATCTTGGGCTTTGCCTTGGTGATGCTGGTTGCCTCTGTTAACAGACTGTGGAACTTGGCCCTGCCTAAGAAGCTGGTATTTGACGAAACTTACTACGTCAAAGACGCCCTGTCCCTCTCTCAAGAAGGGCACGAAAGAAACTGGCCCGAAGGGGCTGACTTGAGTTTCGAGTCAGGAAACTCCTTTATCTACCTATCCGATCCAGCCTTTGTGGTTCACCCTCCTTTTGGCAAGTGGTTAATCGCTTCCGGAATGTGGCTACTTGGTCCAGATAATCCGGCTGGGTGGCGCATTTCAACCGCGCTACTTGGAATAGCGACTGTGGCGCTTTTGATGCTGGTTGCCTACAAACTCTTTGGCTCAACTCTGCTGGCCCTAGCTGCTGGATTCTTCCTAGCAATTGATGGCTTAGCAATCACAATGTCTCGAACTGCGTTACTGGATGCACCCCTGACTTTTTTCCTGCTGCTAGGTTTCTACTTCTTTTTGATAGATCAGGAAAAATCCAGAGTAAGAATTGCTGGCGCAGTAGCGTCAGGATCTTCCACGCTGATTTGGTTTAGACCTTGTCTCATGCTTGCTGGTTTGACCCTGGGTGCTGCGACGGCCATCAAGTGGTCGGGGTTGTACCTGCTAGCGGCCATCGGACTCTATGTGGTTTTTTCTGAACTAGCTCTTCGGAGAAATGCGGGTGAGAAAGCTTGGCTTAGGAAAGGTTTGGTTTCACAGGGATTGCTTTCCTTTGTGAACTTAATTCCGCCAAGCCTTGGCGTTTATCTAACTACTTGGCTGGGTTGGATTAACACTTCCGGAGGTTACTCAAGAAACTGGGCAGAGAGTAACTCAATGCCAGGAGCCTTTGGGTTCCTTCCCAACTGGGCTCAGTCACTGTGGAGCTACCATGAGGCAATTTACAAATTCCACATCGGATTATCAACCGAGCACGCCTATCAATCCCACCCACTTAACTGGTTACTTGCAATCCGACCCACGGCATTTTTCTACGAAACCTACCCAAGCGGTCAGATGGGGTGCGAGCTAGAAACCGAATGCTCCATGGCGATCACTGCTCTTGGGAACCCTCTAATTTGGGTATCTGCCACGGTCTCACTGCTTTATCTGATCTATAGGTATTTCAAGGCTCGAGAGAGACTGGTTGGCCTTGTTTTGTTGGGAGTGGCGGCTTTGTATTTGCCATGGCTGCTGTTTCCAGAACGGACCGTCTTTCAGTTCTACGCGGTAAGTTTCCAGCCTTGGATGATCTTGGCTCTCGTGCTTGCCTTGCAAGTTGGCTACCGAGTGGTTGCCAGCTCCAAACCTGCGCGAGCCAGAGGGTTCCTGGCGGCGTTTTTCGTCCTGGCGTTGGCACTTTCGCTGTTTTTTCTTCCGATAAACATTGGAATACTGTTGCCGTTTGAGCAGTGGCAGATTCGGATGTGGCTACCCAGCTGGATCTAAATTTGGCCTAAGTAGTATTGGCCGTGGGGCGAATGCTTCTACTTGAGTGAATTGGGTCAAATTGTCCGTATACGTGGTCACATATTTGTACACCGCACCAGCACAGCAACTGGATGAGGTTCGCCCAATTCATAGGCAATGGCTCTCTGGACTATTAGATAGTGGATCACTGCTTGCTTCTGGACCCATGAACGATACGCCTGAAGCATTGCTTATTTTTCGAAGCGATTCAGCTGAAGAGCTTGCCGCCTTGCTAGATAATGACCCATTCGACATTGCGGGATTCATCGGCTCGCGAAGCATTCAAAGTTGGAACCCGGTTTTCGGGCCCTTTGGTTCCTAGCTAGTCTTGCTAGCTTTTTTCTTACCTTTATCGTCACTGGTTGCAATCAAGCTCACCACGGTCGTGATAACCAAGGTGGTAATGATAACGCCGAGAGAAAGCTCAGTAGAGATTTCAGGAACAGCCTTCACGTATTCTCCACCGTTGATGAACGGAAGTTCGTTTTTGTGCAGAGCGTGAATAACAAGCTTCACACCAATCCAAGCAAGAATTATTGAGAGTCCAACTCCCAGATACTTCAGTCTTTCCATCAGACCGCTCAATAGGAAGTAGAGCTGTCTTAGGCCAAGAAGCGCAAAGGCGTTTGCCATGAACACAATGTATGGTTCGTCGGTTAGACCATAGACAGCAGGTATCGAATCCAGGGCGAACAGCAGGTCGGTTAGCCCGATTGCAATCATCACAAGTAGCAGCGGGGTGATATAGCGCTGGCCCTTCTTGACAATAGTTAGCTTCGTTCCGTGATACTCGTCCACGGACCTGAACCGGCGATTTATAAAGCCAATGGCTTTACCGCCTGGAACCTTTTCTTCGTGATCTGTTTTCAGGGTGTCCCAAACCAGCAAGGCTGCGGTGTAAAGAAGGAAGAAACCAAAGATGTAAAACACCCAACTGAAGTTCTCGATGGCTGCTGCTCCAAGGTAGATGAAGATTCCCCTGAGAACCAGGGCTAGAACTATGCCTACCAGCAGGGCTTGGCTCTGTAGCTTCCTAGGAACCGCGAACTTGGTGAAAATAACTAGAAAAACAAACAGGTTATCGACCGAAAGGGATTTCTCGGTTATGAAGCCGGCCAGGTATTCGCCGCCAAATTGAGCCCCCCAAACCTCGTTGACTAGAAAGGTAAACACTAAAGCTAGGCCAACATAAATTGTTGACTGGATGGCAGATTCCTTAAAAGTCGGCTCGTGGGGTCTTTTGACCTGAAAAATGAGGTCCACCAGGATCACAAAGCTAATTAGCCCCACGGACAGGTACCAAACCCAGGGCTCAACAATCATTGCGGCTTCGGACACAATTTCCCCTTTTTTGCGCCCATCTAGGGCATCGAGTTTTCTCCTGTAATTCTATGAGAGTCTTTAACTATTGAGCTTCAATTTAGGAACTGGGGAAACAATGAGAGTTCTAATCTCGGGAGCAAGCGGATTAGTAGGCACTGAGGTATACAGGCAACTCAATGATGCCGGTCATGAACCAATCAAGCTCGTGCGCCGCAAAGCAAAAGCCAGCGATGAGATCAGTTGGAACCCGGCTCGATTAGAGCTAGACCCAGAAGTCATGGAGTCCATAGATGCTGTTGTAAACCTGGCTGGGGCAACCACGGGACGGATTCCCTGGACCAAGAACTATAAGAAGCAAATTGTCGACTCCAGAATCAATTCGACCAAAACTCTAGTAGCAGCCATCAATTCAGCAAAGAACCCTCCGAAGGTTTTGGTCAGTGGATCGGCCTCGGGCTTTTACGGCGAAGGGGGAAGTGCGTGGCTAAGTGAGACCAGCCCCAAGGGTGAAGGCTTCCTTTCCGATCTTGCCAACAACTGGGAAATTGAAGCTTCCAAAGCAAGAACTCGAGTGGTCCTGGTTCGAACGACCCTGGTCATGAGTCGAAGGCTTGGAGCACTAGGAAAGCTGCTTCCGATCATCAAGCTCGGTATTGGTGGCGCGCTAGGTTCTGGCAAGCAATTTTGGGCGTGGATCAACCTGGTTGATGAAGCTGCGGCAATTATTCATCTGATCAACACTTCTTCCGCCGAAGGCCCATACAACCTGACCGCACCGGAGCCTGCCACCTGCGAGCAAATGATTCATGCCCTAGGCAAGAAGCTTGGGCGACCAACCTGGCTTCGGGTGCCCGCTTTTGCCATGAGGCTACTTATTGGCGAGGCAGCCCAGGAGCTACTGCTAGTGAGCCAGAAAATGACAGCAACAAAGCTTCTGTCTTCTGGCTTTAGGTTCAAGTACCCAGATCTCGACTCTTCGGTGCACTGGGTGGTTTCAAAAGACTGAAGTTTGTTCAGCACTGATAGTTCAATTCATCTTTGAGAAATGAAAAACCCCACTCCGAAGAGTGGGGTTTTTCACTATTGAAAGAAATTACTTCTTTGCAGCTGGCTTACGCTTTGCAGTCTTACGACGTGCTGGCTTCTTCGCTGCTACTGCTTTTTTAGCAGCTGGCTTGCGCTTCGCTGCAGTCTTCTTAGCAGCTGGCTTGCGCTTTGCTGCAGTCTTCTTCGCTGCTGGCTTCTTTGCTGCAGTCTTCTTAGCAGCTGGCTTGCGCTTTGCTGCAGTCTTCTTCGCTGCTGGCTTCTTAGCTGCAGTCTTCTTTGCAGCTGGCTTGCGCTTTGCTGCAGTCTTCTTTGCAGCTGGCTTCTTAGCCGCTACGGTCTTCTTTGCAGCTGGCTTGCGCTTTGCTGCAGTCTTTTTCTTGGCTACTGCCATTTTCTTTACCTCTTTCACTTCAGCTGCAGTCTCAGTGGCAATGTCGTGAGCTAGGTTGCCCACTGCCTTTGAAACTGGCTTTACGTTGTTTTGGAATATCTTGTTTACTCTTTTTGATACTCGTTTTGCTACTCGATCAAATGTGTTCACTCTTTTTGCTCTCCTGTTTAGATTGGTTAAAGTCTAGTGATTTAGCACGAATTTACGCTGAAGCACGTCTTTTACGCAATATTTTATTTATTTCATCTTGCGTGTCGAAATTCTTCCCCGAAGCATTAATTTCGGTGACGCTTGCAACAATTGGTAGTTCGAGCTCACCAATTCGACTCTTATATTCAGGTGAGGGTAGTGGGTTTGGCGTCCACGCTCTAGGGTCAACTTCCGCGCCAATACTGGGAAGAATGGCTTCTCTCCAGCTCTTGGATAGGTTGATTGTCTGCTCGGTTTGAGACCTTGCAACCTGGATTTGTAACCTTCGAGTTTCACTGGAAGCCTTTATCGCAACCAGCAGCGCGAACAATCCCACTAGCAAACCAAAACCGGATGCTACAAAAAATATCGGGTTTTGGAGGGCGAAAAACGCGATTGAGGCCGATCCCAGCAGTACCAAGGCGGCCATGGCCGACATCACGTTTTTTGTTCTGGAAAGCTTTCGAGATCGCTCAGTTGCAAGCCGAAGCTGAGAACCAACTGGCGCAGTCGCCGAATTCTTTATCTCCCTTACCTTGGATTTCAACAGCGAAGACTCTCTAGCGTTGTGCTCTTTGTCTACTCTGTTTTGGTACCAAGACGGAATAAAGACAACAACCCACAAGACGGCGATGACTAACATCATCAGTCCCCCGAGTGCTGCGCTTTGATCCATACCTCAAAGCTAGGCAAGTATGAGCGGCCTGTAGCGGATTTGGCTGGGCGTGTTGATTTGCTAGTTCCAGGGGTATTTTTGGGTTGGAACCTGTTTTCTCAATAACTGATTCAGTAATCCTTCTGGAATCTCCTCGTGCGTTAGAGCGAAGATGTAGTGATCTCTCCAGTCGCCGTTGATGTGAATGTAGCGCTGCTTGATTCCTTCGTATCGAAAACCAAGTTTTTCCACCACTCGAAGCGAAGCGACATTTTCCGGCCGTACATCAATCTCCACTCGATGAAGACCCTGTTGGTTCATTAGATAGTCGGTAGCGAGCGCAACGCAAATGGGAGTCACTCCCTTGCCGGCAACCTCTGGAGCAATCCAATAACCCAGCACTGCAGATGAAACCGAGCCGTACATTATGTTCGCTACATTGAGCTGCCCTTTGATAACGCCATCCACTTCAATAACAAACGGTATACCTGATTCATCATCCAGCTGGCGAATCAGACCGCGAAGCTGACTCTTGACATCAAATGAGTTCGGTGCCCCTGGGTTGGTAGCCTCCCAGGGTCTAAGCCAGTCTCGGTTTCCTAGGATGAGCTTTTCTAAAGCCTTGGAGTCTCTCATCTTTGCGATACGAAGCTTTACGCCAGCGTGAGTTAGAGCAAAAGAAAGGGCCACGATGGCTAGATTAGTGGCATGAGTGCGAATGTATCGGATGACAAGCAATCGCTTCGTCAAGCAATCCTTGCCCAAAGATCGGTGAATCAATCTTCGGAAACTCAATCCGGTTTTACCCGGGAACTGACCAAGCTAGTGTCCGATCTTGGTGTGCGCCGCATCGGCTGCTACCTGTCTTTTGGCTCCGAGCCGCCAACTCGTGAATTCATAACCACAGTTCAAGAAGCAGGGATCACTGTCGCCTGTCCCAGAACTGAAACAGATGGCTCAATGGTCTTTGCCGAGTTGGGGCAATCCACCGAACAAACAAAGTTGGGGTTTGAGCAGCCCCTGGGCCAAGAAGTACCAAAGTCAGACCTAGACCTTCTTGTCATTCCGGCACTAGCTATAGACGAAACGGGTGAACGACTCGGCAGAGGCGCTGGGTACTTCGATAGATACTTGCAGAACTATCTGGGTATCACAGTTGGGATGATCTATGAATCAGAGTTTGTTTCAAAACTTCCCACTCAAGGCCATGATGAACCAGTGAATTGGGTGGTTATGCCAACAAAAACTATTGCCCTGCCCCTAACAGGTAGCATTAGATAGTTCCCATCCATCTGAAGAAAACTAAATGCCTACCTATAGCTACCTGTGCAAAAAATGCGAGCACAGCTTTGACCTTTGGCAAGATTTCTCAGCAGAAACTGAAACTGTGTGCCCGAATTGTGGTGGTGAGATCAGGAAAGTTTATGGACAGTTGGGAGTAAGTTTCAAAGGTTCGGGTTTTTATCGAACCGACTCGAGACCAGAAAAACCCGCTACACCTTCTAAAGCGGACTAACCCCAGTGCGGTGGCTTGTCTTCAATAAGCCGCTGGTC
>CAXNHQ010000016.1:0-11649 GCA_964202285.1 Rhodoluna sp.
AGCGACAGCGCAAAAGTAACAACCATAGAAAGCAACGCCCAAAGGATGTTGATCCAAACCCCAGTTACTATCCCTGCCGTGAAGTGACCAATTATCGTTATCGGAAATGATGGCAACACGTAGATGTTTGGTAGCCGTCTAACTTTGATGTCGGTCTTGGCTAATGGCCAGGCCGTAAGAGCCAAGTAGCCAAGACCGAGTGCTGAAATAAACGAGGCAAGAGTTTCAAACACCCCAGAATGGTATGCAAAACCCAATCCGATTGGAGATAGTTATCCCCAGCTCTGCCTGGAGGAATTAGGCGCCGAAGCGTCTGTGTCTTCTAGCAAAAGCTCTAATGGCACGAAGAAAGTCGACCTTTCTAAAATCCGGCCAAAGGGCTTCTTCAAAATAGAGTTCAGAGTTACTTGATTGCCAAAGTAAAAAACCACTTAGACGCTGCTCGCCGGATGTGCGAATGATTAGGTCAGGGTCTGGTTGATCTGAAGTGTAAAGATGTGAGGCGATAAGCTCTGGCGTCAATGACTCGGAAACCTTAGAAAGATCTTCCCCGGCAGAAATGGCTGCCTGAATTATTGATCGCATAGCGTCGGTGATCTCTTGGCGTCCCCCATAGCCAATAGCTAGGTTGACAGTTGCTCCCTTTGTGTTTTGACTTGCCTTTTCGGATTCCTCAAGGGAATCAAGGAACCTTCCAGCAAGAGCGCTTTTGTCCCCCATAATCCGGATTTTCCACCTGCCCCGAGAAACCATCTCTTTAGCAAGCTGATCCAGAATCCTAAACAGGTCCTGGAGTTCTTCAGTGTTTCTTTGCTTGAGGTTCTCGGTGGAGAGCAAGTAAAGAGTAATTACGGGAACTTCCAATTCGTCGCACCAGGAGAGAAATTCAAAAATCTTTTGAGCACCCGCGACATGACCGGATTTTGCCTTCGAGCCGTTGTTTTTGTCAGCCCAGCGCCTGTTGCCATCGAGCATTACCGCGATGTGTTTGGGGATGTTTGCTTTGTCTAGCTGACGCTCAAGACGAGCTTCATAAATGCTATAAACAAGATTTCGCACAATCCAAGGTTACCGCTTCAAATGCCATCTATTGTTTAACTATGGTCGAAATCAACTCTGAGAATGAGCCGCTGCATCTACCTTTGACAGAGTTGTCTCAAACTACCGAGGATGTAAAGCCAACTTGGCGTGGTTGGATTCACACCGGTGTACTTCCAATTGCAATTGCTGGAGGAATAGTTCTGGTCGTCCTGGCTGATGGTCTTACCGCCAAGATTGCGGCAGCAGTGTTTTTTGCTAGCTCAATACTGCTATTTGGCACGAGTGCTATTTATCACCGGTTCAACTGGAAACCGAAAGCTAAGAAAGCTCTGAAAAGATTTGATCACGCTAACATCTTCTTGCTGATTGCTGGTAGCTACACCCCGATTACACTGTTGGCGCTGCCCCAGGAAAAAGGGCTACTGCTAATTGTTGCCATCTGGGCAACTGCGCTTTTGGGAATTGGATTCCGCGTCTTCTGGCTGGGGGCACCCAGGTGGCTCTATGTAATCATTTACATCGTAATGGGTTGGGCCGCAGTAGTTTTTCTCCCTGATTTTGTGGCAGTGAATTTAGCGATGATGGTTTTGATTCTCGCTGGAGGGCTCATGTATACCATTGGCGCTGTGTTCTATGCACTCAAAAAACCAAATCCCGTCCCAGGGCACTTTGGTTTTCACGAGATCTTCCACAGTTTCACTGTGCTGGCGTTTCTATGTCACTGGACAGCCGTGTTGATCATCTGCCTGAATCCAGTTGCAGGATCTTTTGCCTAGTTAGGGTTTTGAATCCTCTGGTCTTGCCGACTCTCCCAGCTGTTGCTCCAAGTCCAGTTTCTGGACTATTTCAGCTCGATACCGCACTCGTCGAACCCTTCTGGTCATGTCAAAGATAATCAAGATTGCGGCCCCTGCCACACCAAAAGTCGCCAAGAAACCAACCACCCCGGGGCTATACCAGGTGTCGTCAATAACTACATCGGAGGGTGCTTCACTAGCTAGCCAGAACAGAAAGTTTCTCATGCTCTTAAGTATGAACTACAAATCTCGGTTAACCTTGCTTCGTGAGTAAAAACATTAGTCATCAGCGTTATGGGCGGTCTCGTCTGGATCGAAAAGATCGAATTCTTGCAATCTCTATTGGCAGCATTACCCTGATTGCTTTTTTGCTCTGGGCAGCACTATTCACGGCCAATGAATCAGCCAAGATTAGCCACCGGGATATCGCCTACGAAGTGATTGATGAATACTCGACCAAAGTGACATTTGAGGTTTCTAGAACCCCTGGTGAGTCTGTTGTTTGTGATGTGAAAGTGCTTAATCAAGCATTCGCGATTGTTGGATTTCTAGCCCTTGAGGTAGCCGCCTCTGATAACCGCTCTACTGTTATCTCGACCACTGTAAGAACCACAGAGCTGGGCGTCTCCGGTTTGGTCGATTCTTGTCGCTGAATTAGGCTAAAGAGATTATGTCTGAGATCAATGATGCAACCTGGCTAACCCAGGAGGCCTATGACCGCCTTGCGGATGAGTTGGAATATCTGCTGACAATTGCCCGTAGCGACATCGCCAAGAGAATCCAAGAAGCTCGTGAAGAAGGTGACCTCAAAGAAAACGGTGGATATCACGCTGCCAAAGAGGAGCAAGGAAAAATCGAGTCGAGAATCAATCGCCTCGAAGAGATCCTATCTAGTGCGCAAGTGGGTGAAGCCCCTAAGGCTCATGGAATAGTTGAGCAAGGTTTAGTAATCAGCGTTGAACTAAACGGCACGGAAAAAAAGTTTTTACTTGGAAGCGCTGAAATCAGCGATGACAAGATTGAGGTTTACAGTCCAGACTCGCCAATTGGTAGCGCAATTATGGGTAAGAAAATTGGAGACAAGTTAGATGTTTTCTTGCCAAACGGCAAGGTCATCCAAGTGAAGATTCTGGACGTTACTAACAGCTAGTCTTCTCGAGCAGGTTGCAGTTTTGGCCTAAGTCCAGCTTTTTCTAGTGCATCAACCACTTCCATGCGGTGCTTATGGCCACTTGTTTCAATGGATAGGTTAAGTTCGACTTCGCTAATCTGCAGACCGTTACCGTGTCTGGTGTGTAAAACTTCGATAACGTTCGCGTGGGCACCAGCAATGACCTCAGCCGTAAGGGCCAGTTGTCCTGGGCGATCTGGAAGCATCACGGAGAAGTTTGTGTACCTATCAGCTGTAGAGAGTCCATGACGAATTACACGCTGCAGCAGCAGTGGATCCATGTTCCCTCCTGAGAGAATGGCTACCGTCTTGCCCTTGGCCTTGGCTTTACCGCTCATCAAGGCAGCAACGGCCACAGCGCCGGCTGGTTCTACAACCTGCTTGGATCTCTCCAAAAGCACCAGTATCGCTTTGGCAATATCGTTTTCCGAGACGGTCACTACTTTGTCTATGTACTTCTTGATTAGCTCAAACGGAATTCGACCCGGTTTGGAAACAGCAATTCCATCGGCAATTGTTGGAGTGGTCTTTATCTCGGTAACCTTTCCGGCCCGAAGGGATACCGGGTAGGCGGCAGAGTGCTCTGACTGGACTCCAATGACCCGGATTTTTCTACCCATAGCAGCAGCGGCTAGCTTGGCAGATACTGCAACACCCGCTGCTAATCCTCCGCCTCCGATTGCAACAACAATGGTTGAGGTATCTGGGTGCTGTTGCATTATTTCTAAACCAACTGTTCCCTGCCCAACCACAACATCCATGTGATCAAAGGGTGGAATAAAAGTAGCACCGGACTCTTTGGCTTCTTCCTGAGAGGCCCTTAGGCAATCGGCAAATGTCGCACCAGACTGCACAACCTTAGCTCCATAGTTTCTTGTTGCTTCCACTTTTGGTAGTGAAGCACCAATGGGCATGTGAACAGTTGCTTTGATGCCAAGCTTTCTCGCTGCCAACGCAACACCCTGAGAATGGTTCCCGGCTGATGCTGCGATGACACCTTGCTTCCGCTCGGCAGCGGTTAGCTTACTCATTCGATTAAAGGCACCTCGGACCTTATAAGCTCCGGTTCTTTGTAAGTTCTCACACTTGAGAAAAACTTCTTGACCAACCAGCTCAGACAAAAAATTTGAATGGAGCGTGGGGGTCTCTATCGCTACCTGGCGAACGTTGGCAAGAGCGCTTTCAAAGTCAGCAAGCCCGGGCACTACCACGGGGGTTGATCCAGTCATGCGGGCCTTTCAGAGAATTTACCTAAGTCCCAAGTTTAGTTAGATTCGGAACTAGAACTTAGTGCCGATTGCCTGAATACGCTCAATTCTCTTGGGAATTGGCGGATGGGTCGAGAATAGTCTTTCTGTGAAGCCTGGCTTTATTGGGTCGTTTAGAAACATGTGAGCCATCGAGGCGCTCACTTTTTTCATCGGACGACCATATTCACCGAGTTTCTGCAAGGCGCTAGCCAATCCTTCTGGGTACCTGGTTATCTCAACACCGGTTGCATCAGCTAGGAATTCTCGCTGCCGTGAGACCGCAGCGCTCACTATCGGTCCAATAAACCAAGCAATGACGCTGGCAATTACTCCAATCAACAAGAACACAGCACCTGCGCCATCTCGGGATTTGTTGCCTCCGGCAAAAAAGGCAGCCCTAATGGCAAAGTCAGCCAGGATTCCAATAGCGCTTACTAAGCCAAAAACTATTGTCGAAACCCGGATGTCGTAGTTCTTTATGTGAGCAAGCTCATGAGCCATAACACCCTCGAGTTCGTTATCGTCCATGATCACAAGTAAACCCGTGGTGGCAGCAACGATAGCGTGCTCTGGATCCCGACCGGTGGCAAAAGCATTTGGGGCTGGGTCGTTGATGATGTAGACCTTGGGCATTGGAATGCCCTCAGCAATCGAGAGATTTTCCACAATACGCCATAGCCTGGGGTTGTCAGACTTTTGTATTTCAACAGCACCGGTCATACCAATGGCTATTTTTCCGGACATGTAATACTGAAAAATTGTGTAGATCAAAACAAAGCCAACTATAAATAGTGCAGATGAGCCGTTTCCTGAGGCAGTTCCCCACCAGATTGAAAGTGCACTCAGTAAGGCAACGAACAAGCCAATAATAATTATGGTGTTTCGTTTGTTTGCAGCTATAGCTGAGTACATGTGTTTTTTCTCTTAGGTGTTAGAAGCTAGCCTTTGGTGGTTCAGCGATGCTTGCAGCATCCGCCACCTCAAAGAACTCTCGAGCTGGGAATCCTAAATTCTTAGCGAAGAAGTTTTGTGGGAACTGAAGCACCTTGGTGTTTAGTTCTCTGACGCCACCGTTGTAGAAGCGCCTAGAAGCCATAATCTTGTCTTCGGTGTCAGTTAGTTCCGCCTGGAGTTGTAAAAAGTTTTGGCTTGCTTGCAGTTGCGGATATGCTTCTGCAACGGCAAACAAGGACTTAAGTGCACCTTGAAGCATGTTCTCTGCAGCGGCTGCCTGCTCCGGGTGCGAAAGAGCTTCAGGAGATACGGTAGCGGCACGAGCTCTTGTTACATCATCGAAAACTTTGCCTTCGTAAGCGGCGTAACCTTTTACAGTCTCGATTAAGTTAGGAATTAAATCTGCTCGACGTTTTAGTTGAACGGTTATGTCAGACCAAGCCTCGTCTACTCGAACATTGAGTGTTACCAAGGCGTTGTAGGTAGACCACAGCCAGATTCCTACAAGCAGAACTAAGCCAACTAGTACCAAAAGAGCAATTTCCACGAGTATTCCAATCATTCAAAAAAAAGAGGTGTTGTAAAAATGTTAGGCCAGAACGGGTGCTTTTTGGGCTTGGGCTCGATTCTCACAGAAAACTAGGAGGTGTGCCCCCGATGGGACTCGAACCCATACTGTGACGATTTTAAGTCGTCTGCCTCTGCCATTGGGCTACGGGGGCCTAAAACTAAAGTGGCTCTAGTTCTTGGGTCTAGAGGCCCAGGTCTCAAAGGCTAATCGTGGGTCTTTCGTGGACTCAATTGAGACAACATCTCGACGAAGCAAGAAATTAGCAATCCAACCACCTAGAACTCGGAACTTTCTTTCCCACATCGGCATTGCCAATACGTGGTAACCGCGATGCATGAACCAAGCCAGTAAGCCAGTCACGGCAATCTTCCGATATTGGAAAACTCCGACCCCGATGCCAAGTCCAGCGACCGCACCCATGTTCTTGTGGAAGTAAGGCTTGATACCCTCTCCGCGCAAACTTGCCACCAAGTTCTTGGCTAGGAGCTTTCCCTGCCTAACTGCATGCTGGGCATTTGGAACGCAGTAGCCACCCACACCGTCGCCGGATAGATCAGGCACAGCTGAGTTATCTCCAGCCGTCCATGCGCCTTCAATGATTTTTTCACCCTCAACTATTCGAAGTGAGGGGTCTGCAGTTACTCTTCCTCGCTCGTCTAGCGGGAGATCTGTGTTTTTTACGGCTGGATTTGCCATTACCCCAGCGGTCCAAACAATTATGTCCGCTGAAAGCTTCAGTCCGCTCGAGAGTTCGACCAGCCCATTTTCTGCAGATTGCAGCTGAGTGTCTAGGTGCACATGAGCATTACGAGCTCTCAAATTTTTGACAACCCACTCACTTGTTTTCAGTGAGACCTCTGGCATTACTCGACTCATCGCTTCAACTAGGTGGAACTGAACTTCTTCAAACTTAATGTTTGGGTAGTAGCGCAGAAGGTAAGTAGCCACCGAAAGCATTTCGGCGAACACTTCAATGCCTGCAAATCCCCCACCAACCACAACGAAGGTGAGAAGTTTCTGACGTTCCGGGCCAGCTGGCAAACCTGCCGCTCTATCAAAGTTTGTAAACAGTCGGTCTCTAACTTCAATCGCTTCTTCGATTGTTTTCATTCCAATTGCCAAGTCCGCAACGCCTGGAATCGGGAAAGTTCTAGATACCGCACCGGCGGTCACAACTATTTGATCGTATTCAAGCTCATAAGTTTCTAGGTTTGGGCTAGAGACCGTGACTTTCTTGTCCTGATGGTTTATGTAACTTACTTTTCCGCCAACAATGTTGGTGCGCTTGAGGTGTCTTCGATAAGAGACCAGTACGTGTCTCGGCTCAATGGACCCAGCTGCTACCTCGGGAAGAAAAGGCTGATAAGTCATGTATGGCAGAGGGTCAACTAGAGTCACCTCTGCTTCAGATTTACCAAGGTACTTTTCTAGCTTTTTGGCTGTATAGAAGCCGGCGTAACCGCCACCAACAATAAGAATTTTGGGCATTGAACTAATTTACTACTTTCGTTTTGATGGAGCTGGGCTTGGACTTCGAGGCCTGAAGGCAAAGTACAAGAAAATTGCTAGCAGCCCCAAACCAGCATAGCCAGCAACCGAGAGCCAGACATTGCCGTTGGCATACCAAGGCTCAGGCTTTATTGACTCAAGCTCTGGAGCCGTAATTGGCGTCACAATCTCTCCTGGGATAGCCTCATCGGGCTCGCTGGGCCGGTATAGCTCTATCCATTTACTTAGCGAACCAAGTGGATTTTCTGAAACCTCAGGAATTTCTGCCAATAAGGCTTTCTCTGCGTCAATTATTCCGTGCCCATAGCTATTTGAATAACCTTCAAAGCCAACTTTTCGTGCCGATTGAATAACGCGATTGACTACGTTAACTGCGTTCATTTCCGGATACATCGATCGAATCATTGCAACTAACCCAGAAACAATAGGTGCGGCTCCACTAGTTCCCGACCACAGCCTGTACTCACCGCCAGGGTACGCAGCAACTAGACCCTCCGATGGTGCGGTGACTCCGATAGTAAAACCTTTGACGGAAGACAGCGCGGAAGGATTCGATTCTCGATCTACTCCGGCAACCGCAATCACCCCGGGAATTGAAGCCGGGGCTGATCCCTGTTCAGTTCCATCAGCTAGGTTTCCAACTGCCGCAACAACCACTACATCATTTTCAAAAGCATACAAAAATGCTTCATCCCAACTCTTTGGCCAGGAAACTGAGTTTCTCGTTAAGGAAAGGTTTATAACTGTTGCGCCATTATCTACTGCCCAAGTTATGCCTTCCGCAATTTGAGAGTCGGTGTCGAGTCCTGGAACCCCAAAGGCCATCGAGACAGATAGCAACTGCGCTTTTGGAGCGGTGCCAATTACGCCACTATTTTCATCTTCGAAAGCTCCGCGACCAGCAAGAATTGATGCCACCATAGTCCCGTGATAGTTGCTTGTTCCAACCAATGTGAGGCCGTCACTTGTCCCAAGGCCGGACACGTCCGTTCCCCCAACTACTGATCCACGTAGGCTGGGGTGAGTTGCATTAATTCCAGTGTCAATTACTGCGACCTTGACTCCCTCGCCTTGACTAAAGTCCCATGCTGACGTAAATCCAAACTGCTCAAGCCAGTATTGGCGATCTCGAATTGAATCCGCGCTTGCCGACTGAGACAGAGAAATGCTCAGCAAAGCAACAATCGCAGCGGTCACTATTTTGCGCATTCACACCTACTTGGTGACCAACTGCAAGCAGCTAGCGCCAAATCCCCTAGGGGGTTTACCCCAGGCCCTTTGGCCAGCGAATGCGCTACGAGCGAGTGGAGACATTTGACTCTTGTGGGCATTCCGCCAGCTGAAATGCCTTCTATCTCCGCTACAAACCCCAAGCTTGCCCGGTCTTCCAGGTAGCTCTCGTGTGCTTTTTGGTAGCTGGCTGCTAGTTCCGGTTCTTCAGCTAAACGCTGCTGGAGCTCGGACATCAATCCAGTAGCTTCCAAAGTAGAAATAGCTGCGGTAGCGGCTGGCAGCGTTAGGTAGTAGACGGTTGGAAAAGGAGTTCCGTTTTCGAGTCTGGGTTCAGTTTTTACCACGATCGGATTTGAACAAACGCACCTAGCTGCAATAGCAACAATTCCCCTAGCGGGTCTTCCAAGCTGAGCAGAAACTGAGTCAATGTCTTTTTGTAATACTTCAGTCAACTTCTGGCTCGGGTTCCTGGCTCGGCTCCTCAAGCCCTGCGCGCAAGGCAGATTCCAAGATTGATTCAACCCAACTAGCTTTGCTTGCTACAACTTCTTGACTGAAGCCACTGCCTCGGCGCTTGTCGGCAAGCATTGCACCCACCGAACCTGAAGTGTCTGAAACGTCAATTCCCTCGGCGTCCATCACTAGAAAGCTAACTTCACCTGGCATTACAAAGTAAAGCCGATCTCTAGCTTGAGATCGAACGTAAATTTCATCGTCCCATCGCAGACGTTCTTCTTTCATTCCTTCGAGCTCAGCCTTGGCTTGCTCAACAAGTGCTTGGTAATCAGCGATGTCTCGCCTTTGCTCGAACAGAAGTTGCAGGCTTGGGGCAAGAGTGAGAACACCAATTAGCATTACTGCGAGCATCGCTAACGTGTAGCTATTGAGACGGCTGGTAATTCTCATTTAGATTTCCTAGCGGAAGTTCTTGAAAGCTCTCGCTCCAGGGTAGTAAGCGGCATCAGCCAACTCCTCTTCAATTCGAAGCAGTTGGTTGTATTTGGCTACTCGCTCACTTCTTGCTGGAGCACCAGTCTTGATTTGTCCAGCGTTTGTTGCAACGGCCAAATCGGCAATAAAAGTGTCTTCGGTCTCACCGGAGCGATGGGAAATGATTGCGGTCATATCATTTCGCTGGGCTAGGGCAACAGCGTCGAGGGTCTCTGTAAGAGTGCCGATTTGGTTTACTTTGACCAGGATGCTGTTAGCGGTCGCCTTATCTATACCCATTTGGAGTCTGGATGGGTTAGTTACAAACAGATCATCCCCCACTAGCTGAATCTTGGAGCCTAGGCGCTTAGTCATAGCTGCCCAGCCATCCCAATCGTTTTCGTCTAGCGGGTCCTCGATGGAAACAAGCGGGAAGGCGGCTACTAGGCCTTCGTAGTAAGCGATCATCTCTTCGGCTGAATGAGCTTTGCCTTCGAAGTGATACTTACCGTCTTTGAAAAACTCGGTTGCCGCAACATCCAGAGCCATGGCTATGTCGGTTCCAACTTTGTAGCCGGCTTTTTCGATGGCCTCAGATATCAGCTCTAGTGCCGCACGGTTAGTTGGCAGGTCCGGTGCAAACCCTCCCTCGTCACCTAATCCAGTTGCAAGGTTCTTGGACTGAAGCAATGACTTGAGAGAATGGTAAACCTCGGTGCCCCACCTGAGTGCTTCAGAAAATGTTGGAGCACCAATTGGAACAATCATGAATTCTTGGACGTCCACTGCGTTGTCTGCGTGGGCTCCACCGTTCAAGATGTTCATTAGCGGGACTGGAAGTGTGTGGGCATTTGGTCCACCAAGATATCGATAAAGCGGTAATCCACTGCTATCTGCGGCAGCTTTTGCGACGGCGAGTGAAACACCCAAAATTGCGTTAGCACCCAAGTTTGATTTGGTTTCTGTTCCATCAAGAGAAATCAGAGCGTTGTCTACCAGCCTCTGATCTGTAGCGTCAAAATCTACAAGAGCCTCATCGATTTCACCGATTACTCGAAGCACTGCCTTTTGTACGCCTTTGCCTGAGAATCTGGACTTGTCTCCATCCCTGGACTCGTGGGCCTCAAAGGCGCCAGTCGATGCACCAGATGGAACGGCTGCCCGACCAAAGGAATCATCGTCTAGCAGAACCTCAACTTCAATGGTTGGGTTGCCTCTCGAGTCTAGAATTTCGCGAGCACCGATGGCTTCGATAAGTGACAAGGGGTTTCTCCTTAGTTGGATGGGAATCTAATTCCAATTTTTTTTCAATTGCCGCCGTTGGCACAGTTCTAGTTTACTTTGACTGCCTCTAGGCTATGGGTTTGATTTGTAGGCCCTTGAAGCCTTCGGTGGCCTTATCAAGGGTCGCAAATGTAGAAAAACCCTGTAGCTTCAAGCTATCTAGCAAGGTATTGAGCTTCTTGGGCTTTGGCTCGAGCCTCACAAGATAACCCGCAGCAATTGCCTGAGCTTGAGTAGTTAGCGCCTGCTGCAGCTCTGACTGATCAAACACCAGAACTAAACTCTTGGTTTCTAACGCTGGAACTTCAACTAGGTCCGCGACTCTTTCAAAGCCCAACGAGATTCCAACAGCAGGCACGTCTTCGCCTAGCCACTTTCCAACCATTCCGTCGTACCGACCACCGCCACCAATTGAACTTCCAGATTCTGGGTGCTCGATTTCAAAAATGATTCCGGTGTAGTAGCCCATCCCCCTAACTAATATTGGATCAAAGCGCAGCTTTCCAGGATGCGCTAGCGCGAGAGAGGAAAAAACATCAGCTAGCTGGTTGGGTGGCGACTGATCACTTGACATACCTGAAAGCCAAGTTCTTGCTTTGGAGGCAACCGAGTCATCGAATCTTTCTTGTAGTTCTAGGCAAACACCTTCGATACCAATCTTGTCTAGCTTGTCGATTGTGATCATTGCACGCTGTTGGTCTTTTAGGGAAACTCCAAGATCTTCAATTGATTTGGAAAGAAGTTCACGATGATTTACGCGAATGGTTACGGTTGAGAGTCCGAGGCCGGCAAGTGCGTGCAAGCTAGCATTTAGTATTTCTATTTCGGCTAACGAAGAGTCGTCTCCAATGATGTCAATGTCACATTGAATGAACTGTCGGTAGCGACCTTTCTGTGGGCGCTCAGCTC
>CAXNHQ010000017.1:0-11512 GCA_964202285.1 Rhodoluna sp.
CCGCCCCGCAAGAAATTAATGTTCGAAAACCGAAGATCTAGTTCATAGGGGTTTTTATCAGATCCCTGAAAGCTGCTTTAAGTTGGACTTCATTCTGACCCCCAGCCCAGTTAGTGATAAACAAGCCATCCCCTGCAACAAAAGGAATAGAGGGGGGCATTATCTTTCCACCTAAGTCTCTAACTGGCAGACCTATTCGAAAAAACTCTCTGTGTAGCCAAATGTCATCGTTGGATGGGCTAGCAACCATAAAAGAAGCTGGGTCGCAGTTAACCGAGTGCAATACATTCGCCGGGATGTATAAACCAGACCCCGAAAATGGGTGAAAGAGCAACTGATTGGTCGAAGTGTCCGATTCATTACCAACCTCAGGCGAATGGAAAAAAGAAACAGTTCCGTTTCTATAGCTAAGTTGGGCCCCGAAGCTAACGGCTGGACTACCCGGCTCTGATTTAGCAGCACTTACTAACCTCCGGTACCAATTTCGGGGATAAATCAAGTCATCATCAGCCAACAAGTAACCTAAATGCCTCTCTGGCAAATTAACTGATCCGAGATAGCAATACTTAGTATGGCTTCCCTGATCATCAACAAACATAATGTTCAGCCCTCTTCTGGCCAGCCTCTGAAGACTTGGGGAGATCTCTGACCCTTTGGGAATCCACACATAGATGTTTGACTCAAGACACCCTGATTGAATCATTGATTCGATGGCCAAATAGCACCAGCGGATTCGTTTTCCATGCGAAGTTAGAGAAACTACAAGCGATGACTCTACCTGAATACCATTCGATTTGCCGGATGACGATCTAAGAAGTAAATTCCTAAACGCTAGACCAATTATTCGGAACAAAGTTACCAACCGAATAGGGACTCGTCGGGCAAAAAAGAGCACACCCAAGGCGAATTTCTTCATGTAATCAATACTCCTACAAATCAACCCCATGTAAACAACCTTATGCTCAGAACATCTCGACATGGGAATGGGTGGAGCTTTATACTTTTTCTACGTATTCTCGCGTTTTGCAAACCCGCCACTGAGCACATTTCCAGCCAAATAGGTTACAAACATCACTGGGATCTCCCAAAAAATCGACGCTATTCTTGCAAGAGCCGGAAGATTTGAAACTCTTACCGCACTTGCCTCTCGGACAGAATCCCAACGTCTGCTATAAGTGAGGGATGTGGCATGCCAGCGGTGGCTCGAAGTGATTGCATCTATAAACATTGATTTTCCTAGTTTCGTGAGCTTGATAAATAAGTCAAAATCGAAAGCAAATTCATACTTGTGGGACAGCTCGCCAACTTTCTCAAAGGCATCCCTTCTAAACACTGCACTTGGCTGGGGAATGAGTTGAGGACCAAAGCGAAGTAGTGGAACTGCCCATGACCCGGTTCGCTTGACTAGCACAGCTTTGCCGTCTGAATCGATGTACTGACAATGACCAAATACCAGCACCGGTTTGTTAGGTCCATCCAGCACTGCAACTGCCTTTACCAGAGCGCCGGGAGAAAGTAGGTCATCGTCTCCAACCCAAGTGATGTACTCAATACCTTTAGGAAGGGCCCTGAACCCCTGGTTGATTTTTCCAGGAAGAGATGGCCCAACTTCATCAACATAAAGATCAACTAGCCCAGAATCTGCAAACACCTTGCCATTAAAGTCTTTGCGACCAACAAGAACAACAAATGTATCCCCCGCTTCTCTAATTGAACGCAAGGTGCTTTCAATGTATTGCGGGCGCTGCCCAATTGTTGGAACAACAACTCCGACGACAGACATTACTCAATAATAGCACCGACCGAATTTTGTGAATTAGACCAACTGATGCTGAATACCTTTCAGAAGGTGACCCAAACCCCTTCAACAGTTCTTGCCAAAAATCCTAGCTATGGGTGTAAGTTCAAGATTGAAGGAAGGAGAATCCAAATGAATCTAACTGACTGTAACTGTGGCGATGGCTGCCAGTGCAAAAACAATGGCTAACCAATTTTTCTTTAGTACCGATCCTGGCGAAGGACCTTTACCCTCGATATCCAAACGCTCACGGCGTAGCTCGGGAAGTAGTCAGCCTGCAATCTTTCAACTATCTTGGAGAGAGTAGCCTCGTCTGTAACGACCTCTAGTCGGATGTTTCCACCTTCTAGGTCTGAGCTTCTTTGATTCCTAGGTCCCGTGCCATGAGCGTCGGTAACCGTATAACCCTTAGCTCCAAGAGCAAGCAAGTCTTTGATAAGCCTTGGCTCTAGAGCCCCCTCACAAACGACAGTGAGTAACTTCCTTTTGGTAAACATCAAATACCCAAACCTTCCATAAATTGACCAATTGCAAACATGATTGGAATTCCAAAAATCAGATTAAATGGGAACGTAATCGCAAGCGAGGCCGTTAGATAAATTCCAGGACTTGCTTCTGGCAGTGCGAGCCTCACTGCAGCCGGAGCTGCAATGTAAGAAGCAGATGCGGCTAGGACTCCAAGAATGACACTCCCTCCAAGACTTAGCCCCGTTAGCTCACCAACTAGAACTCCAAGAGATCCAGAAAGAATCGGAAACCCGATGCTAAAAATGACAAGTCCAAACCCAGCCTTTTTGATATCCGGTAATCGTCTTCCCGCAACAATTCCCATTTCCAAAAGAAACATTGCCAAAACGCCAGTAAATAAACCACCAAATAGTGGCTCTATTCTTTCGTAACCCCCTGAACCAGTTACCAAACCTAGAACCAACCCCCCGGCGAGCAAAACTATTGACCTAGAAGTCACTATCTCTCTAAGAGATTCCCCCCAATTAAGTCCACGGTTGAGCCCTCTAGAAGCCAAGAGCAAACCCACCACTATGCCAGGTACTTCTAAAATTGCTAACAACGTAGTCACGTAGCCTTCGTAAGAAATGTTTTGTGATTCAACAAAAATCAATGCCGCAGAAAAAGTGACCAATGAAGTAGAACCGTAGTGAGCTGCCAGAGCACCTTTATTGACAGTGTCTAGTTTTGTCAGAGTGCCCAGAACAACAAATGCGAGCAAGGGAATCAGTACACCTAGAGCAAGCGTTCCCACAATTGGTAGCCAAACTTCTTGGATGTTTGCCTCAGAAAGAGCAACACCACCCTTGATACCGATACCAAGCAAAAGGTATATAGATAGTCCTTGGTAGACAGCCTCGGGAAGTCGAAGGTCAGATTTAATGGCTACTGCCAAAAGTCCCAAAACAAATGCAAGAACCGGAGCTGAAGTGGCATTTGTCAGCGCGGCTTCAAGAAACATTGTATTTAGCTTCCAACGCTGGTGGTTGTGTAGAAATCAACAGTCTCTGCAAGCTTTTCTTCAAAGTTGCCATGTTTAGGGGACCAACCAAGTTCGGCTTCGGTAGCGGAGGCATCAATTGCGTACCGCAGGTCATGACCCGGCCTGTCTTGAATAAACTCAATGAAATCTTCAGGCTTCCCCATGATTCTTAGCAGCGCTCGAACAACCTCCAAGTTAGACCTCTGGTTATCTGCTCCAAGTAAGTAAGTCTCTCCAACAACACCCTTATCCAAGACAGCCCAAACACCGTCATTGTGATCATCCACGTGTATCCAGTCACGCACGTTTGCACCGTTTCCATAAAGCTCCGGCTTAGATCCACTCGCAATGAGCTTGATCATGCGAGGGATGAGTTTTTCCTCATGCTGGTATGGGCCAAAGTTGTTGCTGCAGTTTGAAATAGTTGCTCTCAGCCCAAACGAGCGAACCCACGCACGAACCAGATGATCGCTTGATGCCTTTGAGGCTGAATATGGAGAGGATGGGTTGTATGGAGTTTCGCGTGTAAATTTCTCGTTCCCCTCTAGCGGTAGATCCCCAAAGACCTCATCAGTAGAAATGTGGTGAAATCTAACACCGTGCTTCAAGCAGGCTTGAATCAACTCGAAGGTGCCTACGAAGTTTGTGTCAATAAAGGGCCTAGGAGACTTCAGGGAATTATCGTTGTGGCTTTCGGCAGCAAAATGCACGACCACATCAGCCTTGGAGACGAGGCCATCGACAACCCCATGATCGCAAATATTGCCTTGGAAGAACTCATAGCTCCCCTCAAGCCCTGCAAGGTTTGAAAGCTTTCCTGCATATGTAAGGGAGTCAAGGACGGTTACTTCAATATCTGGTCTAAGTGACAAAGTGCGACGAACGAAGTTTGAGCCGACAAAACCAGCTCCACCAGTGACTAAAAGTTTCAAAACCTCTCCCAATCGTCTGTAATAGGCTATCAGCAGACAGATTATGGCCCCCAGAGGTCAGTTACTATTCCATAGAAGCTAGGGAGAATGATGAAAGGCATTGTTCTAGCAGGCGGCTCTGGAACAAGACTTTATCCCCTCACAATTGCTAACTCCAAGCAACTTATGCCGGTTTATGACAAACCGATGATTTACTACCCACTCAGTACTCTCATGCTTGCCGGAATCAAAGACATTCTTGTAATTACCACCCCGCATGAAGCCGAGCAGTTCAAAAGGCTTCTCAAAGACGGTTCCCAATGGGGAATCAGCATTTCTTATGCCGAACAAGCAGAACCCAAAGGTTTAGCCGATGCCTTCATAGTTGGTGAGGAATTTATCAAAGGTCAAAATGTTGCTCTGATCCTTGGCGATAACATTTTCTATGGAGCAGGACTTGGAAAGACACTAAGTCGCATGAACGACCGAACGGGAGCCACCGTCTTTGCCCACCGCGTTAAAAATCCCCAGGACTACGGTGTTATTGAATTTGACTCTTCTGGCAAGGTTTTATCAATTGAAGAAAAACCCGAAAAGCCAAAAAGTAAGTATGTAATTCCTGGACTGTATTTTTACGACAAGAAGGTGTCTGACTTGGCTAAGTCTTTGAAGCCATCAGTAAGAGGTGAGATTGAAATTTCTGATCTCAACAAGCTGTATCTTCAAGCAGGAGAACTGCAAGTCGAGACCCTAGATCGGGGAACTGCCTGGTTAGACACCGGAAGCATTGACTCGCTTCATGAAGCAGCTGAATTCGTGAAAGTAATTGAACACCGACAGGGAACTAAGATTTCTGTCCCAGAGGAAATTGCTTGGAGATTAGGTTACATAAACGACGAGAAGCTAAAGCTAGAGGCGGACAAGTTCATTAAGTCCGGCTACGGAAAGTACCTGCACGACCTGCTTGATTAGTATCCCTGCTATAGATTTCCCAAAACTTCGGTTTTCGCAATTTTCCAACGATCGCGCCAATCTCCAATTGGCTCAACCAATTGGCTGGTGTTATCCAAAACACTAAACGCTGGCCTCTTTGCCGCTGTAACAAACTCATCCGTTGATACCGGTTCTACTTCGTAATCAACTACTACTTCTTTGGCAAATTCGAACCAACTTGCTTTGCCAGACGCCACAGCGTGAACAATTCGAGGTTGGGACGATAGCTTGGAGAAAGCGAAAATTTGCGCAGCTAAATCCTTGGTCCAAGTTGGCTGACCGAATTGATCGTTCACAACTCGTAAATGCTCACCCTTTGCTGCCTTCCCATGCATTACCTTGGGAAAGCATCTGCCATGTTGGCCATAAAGCCAAGCTGTTCGAAAGATTGTGTAGTTGGCACCTGATGCCTCCACTAACTCTTCGCCAATAGCTTTTGAGCGACCATAAGCTCCCTGTGGATTTCGAGGATGATTGGTTTCGTATGGAGTAGTTGAAAGCCCGTCAAAAACGTAATCTGTGGAGATGTGATAGAACTTCGCTCCGAGACTTTTGGAAACTGTTGCCAACTTTTCAGGATATTCCCCGTTTACTTTGTTAGCTAACTCTGGCTCTGCCTCGGCTCTGTCAACGGCGGTGTATCCAACCGCGTTGATTAGGTGATCAAAGCCAATCAATTTTGCAGTGAGTTCTTCAACAGATGAATCTATGTTAAGGGTCTCACGGTTAAATGTCTGAACCTGCTGACCTTGAGACTGCAGGAGAAGAACCATCTCAGAACCAAACATTCCTTGGCTTCCAATTACTGCAAAACGCATCGACTTGCCCTCCTCGGCTATTCTTAGACTAACCAAACTAGTGAAGGATCAGATGAGCTTTACCCCACTGAAGATTGAAGGCTCTTGGGTCTTTGAGCCTAAGAAATTTGATGACGAACGGGGTTCGTTCCACGAGGTATTCAAACTTTCTCAAATCAGTGAAGCACTTGATAGAACTTTCGAGGTTAAGCAGGTCAATCACAGCATTTCCAAGGCTGGAGTCATCCGAGGAATCCACTGGGCTGATGTTCCACCGGGCCAAGCTAAGTATGTGTCTTGTTTCCGCGGAAGAATCTGGGATGTGGTAGTTGACATCCGTGTGGGCTCACCGACCTTTGGTCAGTGGGACGCAGCTGAGATATCTGCCGATAACGGAAAATCTGTCCTGATTAAAGAAGGTCTCGGGCACGTGTTTTTCTCCCTCGAAGATAACAGCGTGGTCAGTTACCTTTGTAGCGAACCATTTAACCCAGGCGCCGAGCATGGAATAAACCCGCTGGATGAAGATCTTGCCATTCCTTTTGCATCCAAGTGGGACAAAAATACTTTTGTCATTAGCCCCAAGGACTCAGAAGCACCCTCATTCGCAGAAGCACTAGACAGAGGACTATTGCCACAATTCAAGGGGCTGTGACCGCTGTTTGTACACACGGTAGAATTTCTGAAGATAGCTACCGGCTCGAGATGCAGGGACAAATAAGTGGGGAATAATCCAAGCCACAAAAAGGGCTTCGAAATTGGTGACGGCATCAATAAGTCCGCAAAAGCTAGCTTTCGCATCCGATGGGCTTCCATTGCAATAGTTTCGGCAATCCTGACACTGTCGGGGTGGGCACTTTCTTCACCCATTGGATCATCACCCGACGACGATTTCCATCTTCCAAGTATATGGTGTGGGCAGGGTTTCAGAGAAGGGTTATGCGAAGAGAATCGCAACCCAGATCTAGTGAACGTCCCATACTCGACATTTTCAAATTCCTCTTGCTTTGCTTTTGATGAAGACAAGAGCGGGGCATGTCCTTACGACGAAACCCTTACCCCAGTTTCTAGGGCCAATCTCAAGCACAACCTTTATCCACCGGTTTACTACTGGAGCATGAGCTGGTTTGCTACCGAAGATGTAGCCGCTTCGACAATCACCATGCGGATCGTAAATTCAATTCTTGCAGTGCTGGGTTTAGCTGTTGTGATAGCCGTTCTTCCCCATCACCTTAGGCGCGTTCCACTTGTGGGTACTTTGATTTCTGCACTTCCCCTCGCAATCTTTTTGATTGCCAGCACCAACCCATCAGGATGGGCTTATTTTGGGACACTCATGGTCTTCTCTTCGTTTTTGGGATTTCTAGATTCAAAAAGTACGCGAGATAAGTTGGTTCTAGGTGGGATCACTGGGGCCTCTCTGTTATTTGCAGCAGGTTCTCGTACAGATGCTGCAATCTATTCCGTGATTGCAATTGGCATCGCAACACTATTGCAGCTATCGAAGAAGATATTCTCTTTGGCCAACACGGTCATCATAGGAGCGTTAGTTATTGCTGCAGGGTTCCTCTACCTTTCTGTTGGGACTGGATCGCTTGTTATCGGAGGTGGACTTGCACTGCCTGACACGGAAGCGACAGCACCCAATTTCTTTGTCAACTTGGTGGGCCTCCCAAGTTTGTGGATTGGTGTCTTTGGAACTTTGGGTCTCGGTTGGTTGGACACGGAAATGCCGGCTATTGTTTGGGCGGTAACCCTAAGTATTTTCATGGGGGTTCTATTCACGTCGGTCAGGTGGTTCCGACTAAACCAAGTTTTGGCCGTCTGGAGTATTTTTCTAGCCTTGATTGCAATCCCTCTTTACATTTTTACCGTGAGCGGTTTGACTGTTGGTCAGCAAGTTCAACCAAGATACTTACTTCCTTTGATTGCTCTTCTGGGAGCGGCTGCACTCTATAGAACATCAAGTAATTCCGGATTGGATTTAACTCGCGGTCAAGTTTTGATTATCGGATCAGGAATGTATATCGCCAACACTATTTCGTTACACCTCAACGCCCGCAGATACATAACCGGTATGGATCAGCAAGGCATAGATCTCAACAAGGACATTGAGTGGTGGTGGAGTAACTTACCTCTTTCACCAAACCTTGTCATCTGGTCAGCATCAATCGCGTTTGCAGTGTTCCTAATTGCAATCTGGAAACTACGCGATCCCCTCGGGCTACCAGGTAGCAAAAGGCAAGAAGTGGCCCAAGAAGAGTCGTTATCTAGGTAGTTTCAGTATTTACTTGTTCAAGCAAAAACAATTTCGCGGGGAAATTGTCACAGGAGGTGGATGGTGCTTGCGTTCGAGTTAGTCCGCTACATAATTGACAGACTTCGAAAGCCTGAGTTCAGTCTTGTAAACACTGTGGATATGAGTGCGCATCACGCATCACGCCAAACTGTGAATCTGAGCCGAGCAAAGGTTTCAATAATCATTCCGACTAGAGACAAACCAGATCTACTAAGAAGCTGCTTGGCAACAGTGAAAAAAACCACAGAAAATCTTGATATCGAACTGATTATTGTCGACAACGACTCCATAGAAGCTAAGTCCAAAGATTTGTTTGAAGAGCTCAAGTTGCAAGGTGCGGTGGTTGTTAAGTTCCCAGGAAGTTTCAACTATTCAGCGATTTGTAACCTTGCTGCAAGTAAGACATCAGGTGAGTATCTTTGCTTCCTAAACAACGACACTGAAGTGATTAGCCCTGAATGGCTCTCATCAATGGTCGAGCATGCAAGTCAACCGTTTGTTGGGTTGGTCGGGGCAGTGCTCTTGTACCCAGACAAAACCCTTCAGCACATGGGAATTGCTCTAGGCATGGCTGGAGGAATCGCAGGACACCCACATCGAGGCAAATCCATGCATGAGTTTCTTCCAGACACGTGCTTTGAAGTCAGCGGGGTCACGTTTGCATGCGCGGTGATTTCCAAGGAGAAGTTTGAAGCTTTAGGCGGCCTTGATGTAAGATTTCCAGTTGGATTTAACGACGTAGATATTTCCATAAAGTCAAGGGATAGCGGTTTCCAAAACGTAATCTGTACCGGTTCTGTATTGACTCACGCAGAGTCTCAGTCGAGACCAACCTTAAAGAGCCTTAAAGGTTTAGTGAGCTCTGTAAAGGAGGTGGTTACTTTCTTACGCTTACATCCAAATGAACACTCAGACAGATTTTTTCACAGAAGAGTGTCTCGATAGGAAATCATTAAGTAAGTGGCTCTTCAGCGGTACCAGCATCGGTGCCAGTTTAACGATAGTTGAGAGAATCAACCCCAATAGCTTTGGGTTGAGATTCATAAGCGGCCAGGTCGCAAACAAGTACTTTTTCCGAGCCCAGTAATTAAGGCCCTTTGATCCTCGAACTTTCGCAACGAAGTATTGAAGGCGCTCCAATCGCTCCTGGAAGTCCCTACCATCATTTACGACGGAGTTCACGACGTCGTAGGCAAAGACGAAACCAAACCTTGAGAACAAACCATCCTCAAATACATTTTCCCCCAAGCTTTCTTCGGACGAGCTGATGTCAAGTAGTTTCTTGAAGTATATGTATCTGCTGCGAGCCATAGATTCAGAAAAGGAAGTGCTGGATCGGTTTAGCGTCCATGCTGATACCAACTGCGGTGTGAAGATGATTTTGTAGCCAGCCAGGTGGAATCTTAGAAATAAATCATCATCCTCGTAACCCCGGAGCGCCTCGTCAAATCCTCCTACACTCAAAAAAGAAGATCTCTTGATTAGTGTGGCAGATGGCAAGATGTGCATGTTTTGACTAATCATTGACATACTGTCTTCAAGCGGGTGCGGGCTGGTCAGAGACGATTTAAAGAGAATTTCTCCTGCTTCGTCAACTCTAAGCAAATCACCGTAGGCGAATCCAAAATTCGGATCGGATAAGTCCGCGGCTTGAACTAAGGACTCGATGTGGTTAGGCAGGAAGTAGTCATCTTGATCCAGCAGGCAAATGTAATCGGAACTGGATTTTGAAACCCCAAGGTTTCTCGCAGCCGATTGTCCGGAGTTTTCTTGACTGTAGATTTCAAAATCGTACTGAGACTTAAGCTCCTCAAGCTTTATGCGCTCAGCGGATGTTGAGCCATCGTCAACAACCAAGATTTCATTAGGCGCTTGGCTTTGATTTACAGCACTTTTTAGAGCTCTCTCAATCCATGATGATCCATTAAAAAATGGAATAACTACAGCAACAGAAGGCGAACTTAATCTGTTCATGATTGGCGAAGCTTCCTCGATAACGCTGAAGGATAAGCTGCTTTCATCTGGACTTTCGGAACTTCGGCAAACTTACGATATATCTCATTGATGAAGATACCCCGACTTTCGATAACCATCTCACATTTGGCGCGGAGACCGGACTTCGAATGAAGAGCGGACACTTTGCGGATTATTGTAAGAACTCTGGTCATATTCTTCTCTCTATCGCAAAACAACACTAGCCGACCAAGTCATTGTTTCTCCAGAAGTGAACTCCGGTCAGTAATGTAGGAGTAGGCTCACCTGGAATATAAGGACAAAGACAATGACAGAACTTCCAATTCAGCGATCATTCAATGACGACTATGGGGTGGAGATCAGGTTTTATGAATGGCCGGTAGCAAACCCTAAGGCCATCATTCAGATCGCCCACGGCCTAGGTGAGCACGCCAGAAGGTATGACCACATGGCAGCAGTTCTCAATCGAGCTGGTTTTAGTGTTTATGCGGATGACCACCGAGGCCATGGGCAGACTGGAGTCAAGCAACTTGAGAACAAGCAAATCAAGAAACTAGGAAACCTTGGTCCTGGTGGCATGGATGCCACCTACAAACAGGTTGCAGATTTTTCAAAGATTATCAAGGCAGAAAATCCTGGCAAGAAACTGATTCTGTTGGGTCACAGTTGGGGCTCATTCATTGCACAAAAAGTCATAAACAACTCATCGGATTTCTACGATGCAGTGGTGCTTTCTGGAAGCGCGCTTACCATGCCCGGTTACCTAGCAACAGGGGACTTCAACAAAGTGTGGAAGAAAATTCCTGGATCAACCTGCTACGAGTGGCTTTCAAGAGACGTTGATATTCAAAAGAAGTTTGTAGCGGACCCACTAACGTTCCTGGCAGCAGCCATGCAGGTTTTCGGTGTCGCAAACTCCCTAAAACTCTTTGGTACCCCTAGCAAACAAGTCAGAAGTGATTTGCCAATTTTGGTCCAAGTTGGCCAAGCCGACCCAATCGGCGGCGAGTATTCAAACAAGGCGCTCGTCAAGGCCTATAGGAAAAATGCTGGCACCCATGATATCGAGCTGTTTGTTTACCACGACGCCAGACATGAGATTTACAACGAGCTAAACAAGGATCAGATAATCCAAGATCTGATCGATTGGATAAACATCAGAATTAGTTAATTCTGATTAGCTCCTGGCAACTTGCAGGCGGCAACAGCTTCTTCAATGGTGCCTTTCAGCAAATCGTGCGTCTCAGGATG
>CAXNHQ010000018.1:0-11341 GCA_964202285.1 Rhodoluna sp.
GATCGCAAGTGGCGCGATCACCTTTACGAGATGGATTACCTCAAAGAAGGTATTGGTCTAAGGGCTATGGCGCAGCGTGACCCGCTGGTTGAGTACCAGCGTGAGGGCTTTGTTATGTTCCATCAGATGATGGGTTCGATCCGCGAAGAAGTAGTTACCTATCTATTCAACGTTGAAGTTAAGCTCAATCAGTCCCCAGTTGATCAGATTCAGCCACAGCAAAACCTAAGCTATAGCGCCCCAGGTGCTCCGACCCAGGATCCTGAGCCAGTAGTTAAGAACGCACCGCTTAACAGGCAAGCTGCCAGAAAAGCGCAAGCTCAGTCTAGAAAGTCTGGCAATAAGCCAGATAAGGGAAGCTCCTTCTTCAAAGGCTAGATAAACCCGATGTTCGTAGCCTTCCAAATGTTATGAATGCCTTCCAACCGAATCGCTACAGCTTTCGCACGCCGGCCAGTGCTTAGAACAACTACCGATTCGATTACCCCTTCCGCGGGGCTTTGGTATCGAACCCGAACCACATCAGTTGGTGCAACCTTAGGTGCTCTGCCAACTTTATGGCGTGCTTGAGCTCTGGAAATAGCTCTTCTTTTGAGCGACTCAAAGACGTGCTCGTTTAGAACACCGTGCAATTGCTCCACCGACCTTACCCCTGCGATAACCTCGTTGACGGCGGTAGCAATAGAGGCAATGAATTGCTTGGGACTTGCCAGCGGCAAAGTCTTGGGCAGCTCGGGACCAAATTCCAGATACCTTTGGTTTTCGTAGCTTCGAGAGTGGATCGAGCTGTCTATGTGTAAATCTGGTTTCCTAATTGTGACTCCCTTCAGTATGTCCCCGACTAGAGATTGTTTGAGCGTATTTTGATATCCCGCTTCAGGCAATTAATTTGCTAATTCTGTGAATAACTCCTGCAATTAGGCACTAGGGGCGAAACAATCAACCAATGACAATTTCGGCAATCGAATTACAAGAATTCGGTACGGTTCGGGTTGGCTTACTGGCAGCAGATAGCAGGGAATTGACCAATGTCAGCATCGGCAGGGACTATCTGCAAGGAGTGCTAGAAGATGGACACAGCCTTGGATTTATCCGGATGAGTGAGATAACAAGGCTCGAATTTCTAGTCACCAGCCAGGCAATCAAACAAGGATTTAATTTCAGCCGCAAAACCCTTAGCGAGCAAATCCAAAAAATCCAGGTTCCTTGCCTAGCCAAGCTAAGAACTAGGCAACAACCAAATGCCTTACAGACCCACTGGTTTCTTGGGGTAACTAAGGGATTTTTGATCTTCGAAGGAAACCCCAACTACTTCGTTCCGCTAGCCAGTGTCGGCTTTATCGAGCTGGGTTGTGGATAACAAATCTCACCAAATAGTTTCTTTCTGCAAACTCAGATTTGGAAAGGGTCGGTATCCATGAATAACCAGTCAGGTAGGCCGGGGCGTAGGACCGGAGTTTTTATAGCGTCATCTTTGCTTGTGGTTGGGTCCATGGTTGGTGCTTGGGTGCTAATTGAGCAGTCCAAGACCACAGAAGTTTTCTTGGTGACCAAGCAAAACCTAGCTTCTGGCACTTCACTGACAGCAGCCGATCTTGATCAGATTCCGCTATCAATGTTTGAAATTTCTGGCTCCTATCTACAACCTGATGCTTTAGTTGACGGGCTAGTACTAACTAGGCCCTTAGCCGCAGGCGAGGTGGTGCCGGTTTCGGCTCTAACAACAGCGGAGCTTACAAATTGGTCCAATGTGGTTCTAACCCCAGCTCTTGAGCTAAGCAGTCAAATTGAAGTTGGCACCAAGGTCTCAATCTGGTCTAGCCCACACCTGGATTTTCAAACCTTTGGAGAGCCAGATTTGCTAGCAACCGATATCGAGGTAGTCAAAATAATCGAACCTCAGGGAAACTTTGCGGATACCTCAAAATTAGTAGAGCTACGAGTCCCAAAGAATTCACTGCAGTATCTCATCGGCGCCATCACCAATAACGATGCGCTTGCCCTCACATCACACAGCAGGACAAGTTGAAGCTAGGTTCCTTGCTTCAATCGGTTTCTTTGGTAACTAGCAAAGCTAACCTCACAGAACCTAAAGTGATTGCCATAACTAGTCCCTACGGGTCAACTGGCAAAACAACAGTCGCCATCAACTTGGCCGCCGAATTGGCAGCAGCAAAGTATCGAGTCCTAATCGTCGACGCGGACATCCAGGGGCCAAGCTGCGCTAACTACCTGTCGTTGTCTGAGTTACCTGCTGGTTTCCCCGGGGCTCTGCGAATAGCATGTCAAAACCGATTTGATAGAAGTCAGCTTGAAAGACTCAGTGTTGAGCTTTCCAAACCGAAAGTCACTCTGCTGGCTGGATCAATAGGCTCGCAAGCAATAGAAATCTCTAGTTCCTCAATTGACCAAATCATTGAAATTGCAAAGGAAAACTTTGATTTCACGATTGTTGATCTTTCCAGCTTTCCGCACAATATTTCGGACAATACCAGTGGCGAGAATCTCAAGACTCTCGTTTCGAGCGTCCTTAGTCATGCAAACGAATTGGTTGTAGTTGCCCTGGCCGATCCCGTAGGAATCTTTCGCTTCCTACAAGCCGAGCAATCGATACAAAACGTATTTAGCGAGCCGAAATTGGTCATCAACCGCTTGCGAAACTCCGTGATTCCAAACGCCAAGCACGAGATCCAGCAAACTCTCCAACGCTTAGCCTCCACAGAGATTTCTGGCTTTTTGCCAGATGACCCCGCACACATCGACCAAGCCACCAAAGAAGGCACCGCGGCATCGCTATTGGCACGCCCAGGTAGTTTCCGGCAGGCGATGCACTCTTTCACAAACACCGTGATTCTCAATAGGCCTGGGCAGCTAGATGGCAGGATAGCTAAACTCGGTTAGGTGCCAACACTTAGCCAGCTGATAAACAAGTACGGGGTGTCCAATAAGGCCAACACCCAGTGGCTTACGTTGTTGCAGTCCGAGTGGCAGCTGGTAGCAGATCTGCTCTTTGCTGACTTGGTGCTTTGGATTCCTTCCAAGGAGGGAAGCTTTGTTGCGGTAGGTCACGCCAGACCCTCCAGCGCGGCTACCGTTTTCTACCGAGACATTAGCGGTGAGGTAATTCGCAAAGAGTGGCTCGCGCAAACCAAACAGGCTTTTGAAACCGGCCAAAGTGTTGCCTTCAAGTCCTCCGACAGCATCGAGGGTATCCCAACAAGATTTAGCGCAATCCCAGTTAGACGATCAGATTCGTCAGGGCAAGCCTCAGAGCCGATTGCCGTTCTTACTCGGCATACCAATCTTTCTGAGAGTAGGACACCGAACAAGATCCAGCTGAATTACCTAAGCTGCGGCAATGACTTGCTAGAAATGATATCGGAAGGCACCTTCCCAGATCTTTCTTCCCCAACTGGAAACCGAAGGGGAGCCCCCAGGGCCAACGATGGATTACTGAGACTAGATATAGACGGCACCGTATTGTTTGCAAGCCCTAACGGTATTTCTGGATTTAGCCGATTGGGTATAGAGGGCGAATTAGAAGGTAAGTCCCTTGCCGAAGTTGCAACCAAGGTAGTTAGAAAACAATCCACCGTGGATGAATCTCTTCCTCTGGTACTGACAGGAAAAGCACCTTGGCGAGCTGACCTAGAATCAGCCAACGTGACATTGTCTATTCGTGCAATTCCGCTACTAAAATCCGGTTCTCGAACCGGAGCAATAGTACTTTGTCGGGAAATCACAGAGCTAAGGCGGCAAGAGCAGCAGCTTCTTACCAAAGATGCCACAATCAGGGAGATACATCACCGGGTCAAAAACAACTTGCAAACCGTTGCCAGCGTGATGCGTATTCAAACCCGCAGAACAATTAGCAAAGAGGCAAAAGATGCTTTAGAGAAAGCCATTAGAAGAGTCTCTGCCATTGCCCTGGTTCATAACACCCTGGCAGAAGGTTTCTCAGAGGAAGTCAACTTCGACGAGGTCTTTGAATCCAGCATGCGTTTAGTTGGTGAGCTGGCAACGGCTTCCGCGGGTGAGATCAAACTGAGAATCGATGGAAAGTTCGGTCAGTTAGATAGCGAACTGGCAACACCGCTAGCGATCGCACTAACCGAGATTGTGACTAACGCTGCAAGCCATGGATTGGGTAAACACGGGGGTCGAATCGTGATCACCGCCAAGCACACACCCAAGCAATTAGCTATCGAGGTGGAGGATAACGGGGTTGGAATTCAGAAGGATTCGATAGGCACGGGGCTTGGAACTCAGATAATTCGAACCCTGATTGAGGGTGAATTGAGAGGGAAGATTAGCTGGTTCTCACCCAAAGAAGGTGGCACCAGGGTGTCTATTTCTATTCCGCTTTAGCCTTGTTTAGCTGGTTTAGCTTTGTTTCGCTGGCGCGACGGGCCCTTGCGTACTTACGCTTCAGGGACTTGCGCTCATCTTCGCTGAGGCCTCCCCAAACTCCGGTGTCCTGGTTTTCCTTGATGGCGTATTCAAGGCACTCGGCGGTTACGGTGCACTGGCGGCAAACGGACTTGGCCTGTTCGATTTGATCAACTGCTGGACCGGTGTTTCCCACAGGGAAAAACAGCTCAGGGTCTTCGTTTAGGCAACGCGACTGATTTAGCCACTGCATATCCATAAGCTTTAATCCTTTACTCTTGGCTCAAAAGCCAATACGGGCTATGAAAAAACTCACTGTTGTTTGCGAGGTCGAAAATTGTGATTTACGCTTTACACGTGACACATGTTCTATGACTAATCGTTCCATACTGGTGGCGGTTTGTAAATACCCAACTTTGGAGCCAATTTGAGACCCTTTAGTAAGGCCCCCAAAATGGTCCAAATTGTGCTAGTGCTACTTCTTCTTGAAGCCCTAGCTTTAGCGGCTGTGTTTTTAACGCTACTTTTGGAACTTTTATCGGGTCAATTTCAAAGCATTTTTGCGCAAGTATTTCTTGTTGTGATTTCAGGCGCTGCAGTTTTGTGGGTTTTGCATTTTTCTAGAGGAATACTTAGCAAGAAAAGGTGGGCACGAAGTGCCGCATTCTTTTGGCAATTACTGCAAGCAGTCGTTGGAGCAGGTGCAATGGCTGAAACTGGTTCTAGTCAATTAATTGGAGCACTACTGGTGATTGTTTCTGGAATAACTCTGGTGTTGTTATTCAACAAAAACGTGGTTGCGGAAACAAATGAAGCTACCGACGGTGATCTAACCAACTAGATTTCGAGCTGCTTCCGTAAACTTTCGACGTGACCGGTTGCCTTGACGTTATACAAAGCCAACTCAATTTTTCCAGACTCATCAACGGCAAATGTTGAGCGAAGCACACCCTCATATGTTCTGCCATACATGCTCTTGGTGCCAAAGGCGCCATACTTTTTGTGAACGGTGAGATCTGGATCAGCTAGCAGGGCAAATTTCAGCTTGTGGGCTTTTTGGAACTTGCTCATCTTCTCCACGGTGTCTGGAGAGACCCCGAGAACCTCGTAACCCGCCTTAGCCAGAGCCTTTAGGTTCTCGTTAAAGTCCTCGGCTTCCTTGGTGCAACCTGGGGTTAGAGCGGCTGGAAAGAAGTAAACAATTACCTTTTTACCCTTGTATGAAGAGAGTTTGACCTTGGTTCCATCGTGATTCACGAGGGTGAAATCAGGAGCTTTGCTTCCAACTTCGAGTCTTTTTGCCTCGGCCATGTTTCCTCCATCAGGTTCGTTTAGGTGATGTTCTTAGTCTAAACCAGAGCCCAATTTGCCTTTCCAGCTAGCGATTATGCTTGAAACATGCTGCTGCGGTTGATTCAAATTTCGCGTCCAGTGCTTTGGATCAACACCATAGGCACTTCGGTTATTGCGATGTGGCTTGGCGGGGACATCTGGCGCTGGGACATCATTCCCTTCCTAATCTGGGTCACTTTTCCGTTCAATTTACTGATCTACGGCATCAACGACATCTTTGACCAGGAAACCGACAACATAAACGCTCGCAAGGGTGGCATGGAGGGGGCCAAGATTAGCCCCCGCGAAGTTGTTCCAATCTTCGTGGCGGTAGCTCTAACCAACACCCCCTTCCTGATCTACTTCGCCTTCACGGTGCCACCAGCTGCCATGGCTTGGATCTTGGCCTACGGACTCTTCTTTTACTTCTATTCATCCCCACCATTTAGATTAAAAGCCATACCGGTTTGGGACTCGGTAAGCAATACTGACTACGCCTTCCCGTTAGTTTTCATTCCATTGGCATTTGGCCATGAACCACTTTGGTTTGCAGCAATTGGGCTCATGGTCTGGTCCATGGCCAAACACACCTTTGATGCCGTGCAAGACATTCCCCAAGACAGCGAAGTTGGCATCACGACAACCGCTGTGTGGCTAGGAACCAAAGGCAGTGCATACTGGGTCGGTTTCTGGTGGCTAATCTCTACAATCCTGTTCGCATTGGTAAACATTCCGGTAGCGATTGTCAACGCAGTTATCGCCGGCTACCTAACGGTTGCAATCTTTAGAAAACCGGTTCCTGAAACCGGTCGCAAGCTATATCGGCTTTCGATCGCCTTTCCGTATATTGCAGGAACCGTTGCCGGAGTTCAGCTGGTAGCAGCGATGTTTATTGGTGTCTATCCTTGAGCCCTAAATCTATTGTTGTGATTGGTGCGGGTATCAGCGGGCTGGCAACTGCAGCCCTGCTTGCAAAAGCAGGACACAAGGTAAAAGTAATTGAAGGAGCCAGCTGGATCGGTGGCAAGTCCAAAAGGATCATCGTTGATGGCCAAAGAATGGACACCGGCCCAGCACTGGTTACCTTTCCCGGGGTGTGGAAGGAATTTCTTCGTCGCTATGACAAGCTCGGTGATACCTCTATACCTGCATCTGAAATAGCACCCATTGAATTCGAACCGCTATCGGAAGTGGGCGAATACTTCTATAAGGGAGATAAGTGCTTGCTCCCTGTTGAACCAGGCAATAAGTGGCACGAGAGCTGGAATAGATTCGAAGCTGTTCACGGCAAGCTTGATAAAGAGATTACCACGCTTTTGACTAACACCTCCATGAGCCCGAAGGCAGTACCTGCTGTTAGCAAACTGGTAGCAAACTACGGATTAAGACTCACCACCAAGAGCTACCTCGATGGCTTGACGTGGTTACCGGAAGGCCTCAAAGAAGTCATCTCTATCCACACCTTGAACGCCGGTGTTGCTCCAGAATCTACGTTGGCACTTTTTGCCACCATGCCGGCAGTGATGGCAACCCAGCAGGTGTTGGTTCCAGTGGGCGGCGTGAACGAGATTCCTCTTACTTTGGAAAAGCTAGCTCGTCACGCCGGGGCCGAGATTATCTTGAACCAGAAAGTAGTTTCCATCTCTAGTAAAGAGGTAAAAACTAGCTCCGCTAGTTACCAGGCCGACATCGTTATTTCAAGCCTGGATGCCAAAGTGACAGACCGTCTGCTTGGCAAGAAAACTCAGGAACAAAACCGCAAGATGTCTTGCAGCGGTGTGGCGATCTATGCCGTGCTAGAGCAGGACCTACCGGAGCAAACTAAGACCCACTCGGTGATAATGCCCGATGACCCAGCCAAGCTCCATAGATCCCTTGGCAACAAAGAGTTACCTGAGCAATCCATGGTTTTTGTGAACTACTACAAGGCAGGGCACATCTACCCAAACAAGAAATCAACCGTTGCTGTATTGATTACCGCTCCAGCCGATGGCAAGCACTACGGAATTGACAGCGACTTTGCTAAGCGAGAGCTGGAGCGAGTGAGCAAAGTTATGGGTCTACCTAAGAACATCAAAGAGTACTTTGGTGAATACCAGATTCTAGATCCTGAGTACTTCTCCGGTTGGGGAGCTAGCGGGGGAGCCTTGTATGGAGAAGCTAGAAAGATTTGGCAGTCTGGACCGCTTCACCAACCAAAACACTCATCACCTGTTAAACCTTGGCTATGGAGGGTTGGCGCATCCACTCATCCCGGAGGCGGCATCCCTGCCGTGCTCGGGGGGTCACTTATTGCTACAGAGAAGTTGCTAAAGCGCATCGGGAACGAGGAACCGGGAGAATTGGATTCTTTGTTAGTTTCCCAAGGAAATTGACACAGCTACTTCCGAGCCAACCTCAAGTTCTTCGGCAAAACGCACTGCGTTTTTGATGGGCAAGTAGTAGAGGTCGTGTTTAGGAATCAGTGCTGTTGAGAAATCGGTTTTTCCGATTCTTCCAAGAACTGGAATCACACCCCAGCCGTAAGTTAACTGAGCAGCCAGAGCTTTGATCTTCTTGCTGGCCTCAGCAGGAACCGGAACAAAGTAAAAAGGAGAAGGCCCGCGCCACTCGATCATGGCACCTTGGAATTTGATTTTCACCATTTGAGCCTATTCAAACGACTCGGAATCTGAGCGTCAGGCTTGGAGAAAACTTGCCCATTGGCCAGTTTTACTGGCCTGTCGCCAAGTGGTATTGTTTAGAACTGTTGCCAGTTAGGCAAAAAAAGCACCTCTAGCTCAATCGGCAGAGCAACTGACTCTTAATCAGTGGGTTCCGGGTTCAAGTCCCGGGGGGTGCACCAAGAACTTAGGTAGATAACCGAAAATAACCAGCGCAGGTCTTAGCCTAAAGATTTCGAAAACACATGGTTAAATTCATTTAAGGTACCATTTTGAAAGCATTCAGCAAACAACAATCGAGGGAAATAGATGAATAAAAAGATTGCCAAGTCTGCACTCGCGTCTTTACTGGCTGTGCTGGTAATTGGCACGACCCCAGCCTTTGGCTCGACAGCCTCAATCTCAAATGGTGATTTTCAGTCGGGCGCAGAGGGGGCAACTTTAATTGCGGGATGGGAAGTAGTTAATTCGAGAATTGATCTCGGTGTTACCCAAATTGAAGGATGCACCATCCAGGACACCTCAGATTATTCCGCTCTTCGTAACTACACCTTCGAGGCATTAGAAGAATATTTCTCAAGGACATCTATCCTCGAAACTATTGTCGACCCTGACAATGGCGACACTGAAGCGCAATATCGAAATTATAAAGATGTCAACGATGCACCACTTCTTGTTGCAGGATATCCAGTCGGGAGACAAAGAGTTGTTGACATTAATGATTCAGACGTAATAATTTCTGAACAGTTATTCCTTGAATTGACGAGTGTTAATCCGAGGCAAAGAATCCTTGAAGAGGACTGGACCCCTGCCCAGCGACTGGCCGCTCGTGCTCTTGTTCCAGACCCTGCAACAGATAATGACTCACGAAATCTTACTTTTGATTCCACGCCAGATTTCGAAGTAGAGTTGCGATCGAACTCGGACGTGAATGCTCCAAACTACTTAGCCGATTTTGCTTGGGGATCACAGTTTGTAGAGATGTACAGCGATATGAATGCAACAAGTGGTGCTGGAAGCGAAGGATATGTAGTTCATGGACCGGCTATTTATAGCGATGTTTTTACCGCTAAGACTATCGACGACCTCTCGTTTAAGTTTGCTGCATCAGACCAGGATGACGATTTCAAGGTTTTCGGATACCTGCTTAACACGGTTACGTGTGCTCAGACTGAGATTATCGACTCCACGGGGAAATCTAGTTCATGGCAAACGGTGACAACTGCTGTGCCAGCAAACGGAACATACAGATTCGTATTCGTAGCAGGAACGTATGATAAAACTTGGGGCAGAATCGCGGGCGCTCGTATGTTCGTGGATGACGTTGTACTATCACCCAACCAAGAACGTGTTGCGCTAGAGTTGGCAGCTACAGGTGCCAATGTTGAGTGGTTGTTCGTTGCCGGATTGACCGCTGTAATTGCAGGAGCAGGTTTCCTAACTGTTAGCAGACGTAAGCGCACTTCCTAGAACCTCCAACAGAATTGAACCCCCAGATCCTTCTGGGGGTTCTTTCATTTAAATCATTGGGCACGTATTGGGCACGACAACACCAACCACACCACCAAATCCCCGAAACTACTAACCTCCAGACGCATTGCACTACTGGGCCTTAATCAGTGGGTTCCGGGTTCAAGTCCCGGGGGGTGCACGGAAAATCCAGCTACTTCTCACGAGAGCTGGATTTTCTTCATTGTTGGACGTCCGGACGTTGTCTCTATTGAATTTTTGCTATCTCGACCACATCGCCAAAGGCACCAGACTCCAAAACCTTGAAGCTATATCCCATTACTTCGACAGATTCACCAAGCGCCAAAACATCAACCACTTTTACAGGGGTTCGGTGGTAAGGGATTTTGGAATCGAGTGTATACACGACTGTACCAATTAAAGATGGATTACCATCAAGGCTAGTGTCATACCCAATTGGACGTCTAGATTCCACAATTATTGCTTCCGTCTCATTTATGGGCACAACTACGCCTTTAACTCCTTTTGACTCACTGGCCACTGGAATCAACCAATGCGTTGACGGATCTGACGAAACCTTACAGTGCAGCTGACTATCCTCCAAGAAGCCAAGCAAGAAGCGGTGCCACACGAGAAGCTCTGGATAAGTGGGGTTATTCATCATGTCGTAGTACATACCATCGGATTTTTGATTTCCGATGTCAGTTGTGTCGCGGATATCGGTCAACCCCAAACCGTGCCCAAATTCATGTATGTAGGTATCAGAATCTACGTAGTCTCCTCCGGCCACGATTAGGTTGGGAATGTTGCCTTCATCTGTGAGGTATTCATTTTGGGTGTTTACCAGGAATGTGCCAATCTCTTCGCTCGTGGTTCCTTTTGGAAAAACAATGAAAAGGAAATTTGATCCAGAGAAATCGGTTTTCGAGTCGACAATTTCGATAACTGTTTGGGCAAAGTTGGAGTAAGCGTTGCCATCAAATTTCCCAGCGAAAAAATCTCCACCCAGGCCATAGTCGTTGATTGAGTTTGGCATTGTGACCCACTCGGGGTACCAGTTCCACATAAATCCCAAAGGAACTGAAGACTGAGCTTCATAAAACGACTGGATCGAATCGGTGTAAATCTGATTTTGATCTTGAGGCGATTTAGGACCCCCCGACTTGTCAATAAAGTCAACGCCGATGATCTGCACGTTGGCACCGGTTCGGAGGTCAATCCTTCCTACTGGTATCGGGAAACCAGCAGTCATGTTGGTCAGTTCCGGGTCGCCATCTTTAATCCGACAGAGCTCGAGGTCAGAAAACTCAGAACTATCGGATAGCTCACCTGTCGGGACAGACACCATTAATTGCTCAGGGGGTTTTCGCTCAACAGGGGAACTAGCGCAAGAAGAAAGCAATAGGGCTGATGCAATTGTGGCAGTTATGGTACGAATCATTGGAGCCCCAAACTAATCCAAACAAAAGCCATCTAATCAACAATCA
>CAXNHQ010000019.1:0-10656 GCA_964202285.1 Rhodoluna sp.
ACGTGTCTAATAGAGAGCGAAACCAATACGCGCCAAGCTGGTTGATTCTTGGCTTTTTCAAGCTCCTCGAGCAATTTAGTTGCAACAGTTGCAGGCGAGCCATCTTTTTTGCGGAAGTACTCAACAACCTTTTCGTTACCTTCCGAATCTAGCTTGGCAGCTCCTGTGTCTGCGTCAACTACTCGAGATTTGATTGGAAGGAGCTTGTCTAGCGTCAAAGTGAATAGGTCGGCTTCGCTTTTCACTGGAGCTTCTGAGGGTTCGATAGGTTGCGTTAGGGCAACAGCTGTTACAAACCCTAGCGCTTCGATATCCAGAGCGGATCTAGATCCGATGTATGCGATTCTCTCTCGAAGCTGAGCGGGGCAGCTTTTTGCGTTAGGGCACCTAAGGTCAACGTCGCCATCTTGAGCTGGAGCTAGCGGGCTTTGGCATTCAGGGCACTTCTTGGGCATCGCAAATTTTTGCTCAGAACCATCACGCAGCGCCACAACCGGGCCAAGGATTTCAGGAATTACATCGCCTGCTTTTCTCAGCACAACGGTGTCACCAATCAAGATGCCTTTGGCAGCAACCACCTCTTGGTTGTGTAGGGTTGCAAACTCGACCTCGCTACCGGCTACTCGAATAGGCTCAAGTACGGCATAAGGCGTTGCTCTTCCTGTTCGACCTATTGAAACCTTGATGTCAAGCAGCTTGGTGTTAACTTGCTCAGGTGGATACTTGTAGGCAATTGCCCACCTTGGGGCTCTGGAAGTAAAGCCCAGGGATAGCTGCCTGGCTAGCTCGTCTACCTTGATCACCACACCGTCGATCTCGTGTTCTAGAGTGTGACGCTTGGCTTCAAAATCTAGAATGTACTTTCTCACGTCGGATTCAAGCTTGTGAACTTGATACCTGGCAGAAGTTGGTAATCCCCAAGCCTTGAGCTGTTTATAGATTTCGGATTGCGTTTTCAGTGAGTCACTATTGAAGGCTCCGACTCCGTGGACAATCATTTGCAGTGGCCTCGATGCAGTGACGCTGGAATCTTTTTGGCGCAGCGAACCAGAAGCAGAGTTTCTAGGGTTGGCAAACGGGGCTTTACCTAGATCAATTAGGGATTGGTTCAACTTGGCAAAGTCCTCAAGGCTGAAAAACACCTCACCACGAACTTCAACGACCTCAGGTATGTCCTTACCAGATAACTCGTGGGGAATTCCTTTCACAGTCATTACGTTTCGAGTAACGTCTTCGCCGACACTGCCGTCGCCACGGGTGGCCGCCGAAACCAGTTTGCCCTTCTCATATCTGAGATTGATGGCAAGGCCATCAATTTTCAACTCGCAAAGAAATGGCCCTCCCCCGGTTTTTTCAAGCCAACTATCAAGGTCTTCCATAGAGAAGACATTGTCTAGGCTCATCATTTTCTCTAAGTGAATCGAGGGCTGGAAGGTCTGAGAGGCTTCTCCTCCGACACTTTGAGTCGGTGAATCGCCATTGATTAGCTGTGGATACTTTGACTCCAGCTGCTCCAGCTCTCGCATCAGTTTGTCGTAGTCGGCGTCCGAGATTAGCGAGGTGTTGGATTGGTAATAAGCGAAGCGGTGTTTGTTGATTAGGTCAACTAGCTCAAGGGCTCTTTCTTGTTCTGCCGGGGTCAAACTTGCTCCATTACCGCTGATGTGGTCTGGTCAATGGTTGCTTGACCAAGCACTCTAGAGCCCAAGTAGATTACGGCTGTTTGACCAGGGGAAATTCCTCGAATTGGCTCCTGTAACTTAACTCTTAGCGAATCGCCTTCTACTCTCACCTGACACCGGTGCGATTCGCCGTGGGCTCTAACTTGAACTTCAGCATAAAACCAATTGCTTGCGTTTTCTGGTGCCAAGCCACACCAGGTATAGCTCGTGCCGCTTAGCTCGCTAATTAACAAGGCAGAGTCTGGTCCCACCACCACAACGTTTTCCTTAGGACGAATCGAAAGAACGTAGCGCGGTTTGCCGTCTGCGGCGGGTTTAGAAATGTTCAAGCCTTTTCTTTGACCGACCGTGTAACCGATGGCTCCGTCGTGAGTTGAGAGCTGTTGCCCGTCTAGGTCCACAACGGCACCTTCGGTTCTTGGGAGCTTATCTGATAGCCACTTTCTGGTGTCTCCATCTGGAATAAAGCAGATGTCGTAGCTATCTGGCTTCTTCGCTACCGATAGCTCACGCCTGTTCGCTTCGGCGCGAACATCTTCTTTTGTCGCGGCCTTTCCCAGCGGAAACAGAGAGTGCTCTAGCTGCTTTGTTGTAAGAACGCCAAGCACGTAGGACTGATCTTTAGCCATTGCCGTGGATCTGTGAAGCTCCAAATTTCCCGCTGAGTCTTGTTCTATGGATGCGTAGTGTCCTGTGCAAAGTGCATCGAAACCCAAGGCCAAGGCCTTTTCCAGAAGTGCCGCGAATTTGATGCGCTCGTTACAACGCATACAAGGATTAGGTGTTCTACCTGCCTGATACTCCTGAATGAAATCGTCAACGACTTCTTGCTTGAATCTTTCTGAGAAATCCCAAACGTAAAAAGGTATTCCGATTTTGTTGGCGGAGCGCTGAGCGTCCATGGAGTCTTCGATAGTGCAGCATCCCCTAGATCCTGTTCTTAGGGTTCCTGGCATTCTTGAAAGCGCGAGGTGCACACCGACAACGTCATGACCTAATTCAACGGCGCGCGCGGCAGCCACTGCGGAGTCAACTCCGCCGCTCATTGCCGCTAATACCCTCATTTATTTCCTAGTCAGTCCTGCTTTTTTGGCACCCTCGTAGGCTTTTGGGAAAGCCTTTAAGAATTCATCAATGTCTTCATCTGAAGTGTTGTGGCCAAAGGTTATTCGCATGGTTCCCATTGCTTCGTCTGAATCCGCTCCTAGAGACAAAACTACGTGAGATGGCCCACTTACTCCAGCCGTACAGGCTGAACCTGTTGAAATGGAAACCCCTTCAACATCCAGAAGGAACAGCAGGCTATCTCCCAGGCAGCCAGGAAAACGAAAATGGACATTATTGGGAAGCCTCGGAGCTTTTTCACTAGAGACAACCACATCGCTTGCCATGGCCATTACCCCAGCAATAACCCGATCGGCAAGTAACTGGTGTTTTTTGGCAAGTGCGTGCTGATCCGAAACAGCCTCAACGATAGTTAGTGCCAGGGCGGCAGCGGCGGCAGCGTCTGGGGTTCCGGATCGAAGGTTTCGCTCCTGGCCGCCGCCATGGACGACCGGGGTGATTTTCTGACTCCTTCGAAGAATTAGTGCGCCGGATCCAACCGGACCGCCGAGCTTATGTCCGGTAATTGTCATAGCTGCCAAGCCGGACTCGGCAAAGTTAACTGGAATGTGGCCAAGGGCTGCAATTGCATCGGAGTGCACTGGGATTTCATACTTTGTGGCTAGCTCAGTAATTCTCGCGATTGGATGGATAACTCCGATTTCGTTATTCGCCCACATAAGACTTATTAAGGCAACCTGACTAGATCTTTGCTCAAGCACGCTCTCGAGATTGGCTAGGTCCAGCACTCCTTGATCATCTGTTGGAACAAGATATACCTCAGCCCCTTGGGAGCTGGCTAGCCAGCTGACAGCATCCAAAACAGCGTGATGCTCGGCTGCTGCTGAGATTATGAGATTTCTTTTGCTGTCAAGTCCATTGGCATGCCAATACAGACCCTTCATTGCGAGGTTGTCACTTTCAGTGCCGCCCGATGTGAAGATGACCTCATTGCGATCACAATTAATCGCAGCCGCTATTTGTTCTCTAGCAGTCTCTAGAATCTGTCGCGATCTTTGGCCGTAACTGTGGACAGAAGATGGATTGCCAATTTCGGCCAGAGTCTTGGTGTAAAGCTCGAGAACGCTGGAGCGAATTGGCGATGATGCTGCGTGATCTAGATAAACGTTCATCTCATCAACCTAGAACAGCAACAGGCTAAGGCGCTTCCTGGCCCGAATTACCGCTTCGTCTTCATTGCCTACAACCAAAAAGAGCTCGACGAATCGAAGGCGTAGATTTTCTCGATCCTGCTTAGGAGTTTTCTCGAAAACTGCCAACAGTTGATCGAATGCAACACTTGCCTGACCGGTTGCTATAAGGGCGTCAACGCGATCAAGCACTGTGGTCTGGTCGTCTTTGCTTGATGAAACCAGTGAAGCGAGGTCTTTACCTTCTAGTCGGATAAGGAGATTTACCTGAGCCAAGCCGGCTTCGGCCATCTGGTCATTGGGTTTTTCAACAAGCGCTTTTTCGTAAAGGGACTTTGCCAATGGGTAGTCACCTTGCTCAATTGCCTCGAAAGCTTGTTTGTGAGTGGGGCTTAGTTCTGGCTCCTTCTGAGCATCGGTCACGACTACTGTCCCGTTTAATCCATTTTCTCGACCGACTTCAAGCACTCGGTTGATCACTAATTGAACCTGCTCGACCGGCTGGTCTCCGACAAATAGTGGAGCAGGTTGTCCTTTTAGTAAACCAATCAAGCTTGGAACTTTAGTCAGCTCAAAAGCTTTAGCGAGCTCTGGCGATTTGATTGCATCGACTACCAATGTGAGGATTTTTCCTGCTGCCTGTTCGGTAAGGCTCCTAATTTTTGCCAAGATCGCAGAGCTTGTTGGGTCTGCTTCTTGAACAAACAAAACAAGCACTGGCAATTTGTCAGATAGTGCCAGATAATCTCTGATGGACGCTGCGTTAACTTCAATGGTTAGCGCTGGTACAGGATCTGCGGCAGTCGGAGCTGGGGGTTTACCGAATTCAATAGTCATTTACAAGGACCTGATACTCAGTAGTGCTTGTGTCGCCCCGAGGAGCTTTATCTTCTCGGTTGAGTCTGAGATTGGCACGTAGAACAGCAGCATGTTCCCATACTGGGTGCTAACACCTTGGGTGCTAACCTCAGAACCTAACAGGAGACGTTCGTTACCAGATACCGCAACAACAGAGCCTGAGCTATTTGGTCTAATCTCCCAAGTGTCTGTCATCATTAGCGCCACCACAGCTCCCGAGTCCGATGTGGCTAGAGAAACAACGTTTTCATCGGCCAGAACGTGAGCGAAGGTGGTAGTTGCTTCTGTTAGCTTTTCCGGTTGAGCTTTTTGGATCGCAGAAATCTCATCGTAGAACTGATCTCCTACTAGATCAAAGAGGTTGTAAAACTCACTTTCTGCGCCCTTGTCAACAACATCACCGTAGGAAGTGGCTAAGTCCAGCGGTTTCACTTTGAGTAGCAAAGAATCGGGCTCTATCGGAATCGAGCCCTCTTCAGGCGCCGCCACCTCAGGAAACTCCGCCCCTGGTAATAGTGCGATGTTATAGGTGAGCTTGTAGGGTTCCCTTGGCGAGAGCTGCTGAATGACCAGAGCTTGCGGTAGCTCATCAGAAGCTCCAGTCACGAGCATAAATGAACGAGGCCAAAGGTCAGTCTTGGAAATAATGTTCAGTGAAATCAAAGTGCTAGAAATCGGCGCCAGCAAGGGAACATCAGCGGATTTTGATCGCAACAAATAGTTTGTCTCGCGCAGTGAAAGTGACGGCCCTGCAACCCGGGTTTTTAGTAATTCTTTGTCGCCAGACTCATCAGCTTGGGCAACAACGTCTTGGATTTTACTGAGGATTTTTGAAACCTGAACAATAGTTACTGCAGGACTTATCTCGTCAACTATGGAAACTGGTGCAGACTCGGAAGCAGATGGGATGGGAATGGGAACACCAGAACTTTGGCAACCGGAGAGTGCAAGAACTAATCCAATTGACAACGGGACAACGGCAATCTTTCTAGCCGCTGACCTTCTGCCACGCCTGGGTAGATCGTAGTTAGTCTTCTTAGGTCGATACCTTGGGCCCTGAGGTGCCTTGGGCACCTTTCTTCTAGGTCCTCTATTTTTGATCATTTTTCTTACCGCAAATAAGTTGAACAAGATTGCAATAACCAGAAGCACGAGGCCGCTTCCAAGGAATATATTCGATGTCAAGGTTGCCGGTTCGATCGGCCAGGTTATGACTATGTTGTCAGGAGCTAGGGCGGTTCCATCGCTTGCCACCAAAACTGCTAGGTCCTCACCTGATGGAACTGTCAAAGTGCTAAAGCCCGGAGCCAAGCTCTCGCTGCGCCACAAATCCGACCCTGCCGGGTTAGCAAATTCACCGGTGCCTAATTTCTCCGAAACGGCCAGTGAATCACCCTCTTGATTGACTGAGGCGGTTGCGTGATTACTGTCTCCGACCCAGGAAGACACGTCTGTATCGGCGCCAACAGCAATAAACACTGACCCTTCACCGGAGGCGCTGACAGCGGGGTCTCCGGGCATTAGGGCAAGGGCCTCTGGCGGGATAACCAGGTAGGGCTGAATCACCTGACCTTTCAGGCTGACGCTAAAGGTTGCTGGTGGGGCCCATATTGTTCGCTGGGCCAATCCGACCAAAAGTAGCGATATTGAGACGATAAACAAGGCTGTTGCGAGCAAAAAGCGCATGATTATCCATTCCAGCTAAACTATAGAGTCGGGCCCCAAGGGCCCTCCCTATTCTAACCAACAGCGCTGGAGGACCGAATGTCGACGGAAGATGCTAAGTTCCCCTCTGCGCTGGGTGGATACGCCAAAGCAAGGGTTGATGAGGCCTTTCTAGACCTAAATCGCGATGTTCTGAGACTTTCCTCCCAAAACTCCCAATTACTCGAGGAGCTCAAGCAAGCCAAGCTAGAAATAGACGAGCTAACAGCCAAGTTACAAGAAAGCCAGTCGCCGACCTACGCCGGACTCGGCAATCAAGCCGCAATAATCCTGGCCTCGGCTGAAGATCAAGCAACCAGGCTGATAGCCCACGCTGATAGTGAGAAGAATCGCATCCTCGGAAGCGTCGGCGAAGAGGTAGAAACCAAGAAGAGTGAAGCCGACAGTTATTACGAGTCGCTCGTTGCCGAAGCGGACAGAAAAGGCCAAAGGGCAGTCAACACAGCTCGCGGTGAAGCAAACGAGATACTTGCCAAAGCACAACTCGAAGCCAAGAGGCTAGTAGAAGAGGCTGCTCGCGAAGCTTCAGCAATCCGCGGAGAAATCTCTACTGAGGTTGCAAAGCTTCGCTCCGACACCAAGCGTCAAACCGAATTACAAAAAGCTCAGGCAGAAAAAGACATAGCGGAAAAGAAGCTTCTGCTTCAAAAGCAATCAGTTCGTGAAATAGATGCTGAAAAAGCGGCTCTAATCATCGGAGATCAAGTTCGAATTGATTTGGAGCTGGAGCTGACAGCCAGACGAGCAGAGGCTGAGGCAGAGTATCTTCAGAAGCATCAGGAAGCAGTTCATCAGACCCAGAAGTACCTGGATGATGCCAAACTTCAACTACAAAATGCCATCGCAAGAACTAATGCTGCTCAGCTAGAGGCGGAAACAATCGAATCAGCAGCTCGGTCCATAAATAAGAAAACTACGGACGAAGCAATCTTGCGGGCAGAGAACATTATTGCGGTCGCAGAAGCAGAGGCCAGAAACTTAGTTGCGGAAGCCAAGACAAGAATTGCCAGGGAGCTCGACGAGTCCAAAACCAAGCTACAGAAGCTTGAAATAGAGCGACGCACAGTCGGTTCTTACTTGGAGCAATTGGAGAAAGTCGTTGCGGCCTCTAGAAAATCCCTCGACTAGAACAGGTAAGTGATGACAGTTCAGAATCTTAGAATCGCTGGAGCGTTCCAGTTGGGGCTTTTTGGAGGCCTTGGGGTTTTAGTAGCCCTAGTTATCGGTGGTGCCGTTAGCACTCTGGCCAATGTCATTACCTATATCTTTGCCGCGGTCTTTTTGGCCTTGGGCCTAGACCCTGCCGTTTCGGCTCTCGAGAAACTAAAGCTTCCGCGCCCTGCCGCGGTGCTAACTGTTATCTTGGGGTTAGTTGGTTTTCTGGCCATAATGGTTTGGTCGTTGGCCCCAACACTTATTACTCAAAGTGCCAACTTCTTGGAGACCGCGCCTACGCTTCTAAACGACATCACGAAGCTCCCGATAGTTTTGAATCTGGATGCTCAGCTTGGCGGAGCGGTTGGATCTGCGATTGTAAACGCGGGGCAATTCTTGAGTGACTCTTCTAATTGGCCGAGCCTTGTTGGTGGAGTTGTTCAGGTTGGCATTAACTTGTTCAATGGCGCCTTTGGTTTCATTGTGATTGTAGTTCTAACTATCTTTTTCCTAGCTTCGCTGTCTGGATTAGAAGCCTCACTTTTGAAGCTAGTTCCAGCTAGTAAGCGCAAGAGGTACGCCAAGATTTTCGATCAAGTTGCCCTCTCTGTGGGTAGATATGTAATCGGTCAAGCTTCTGTTGCTGGACTAAACGCAACTTTGGCATTTATAGCCATGAGCTTGGTTGGTCTGCCTTTTGCTTTGATTCTGGCGTTTATTGTCTTCTTACTTGCAGTAATTCCTTTGATCGGTTCTATCTCTGGAGCTGCAATTGTAGTTATGGTGGCTTTAGCAGTAGACCCGACTATGGCTTTGATTCTAGGAATCTATTTCCTTATCTACCTGCAGATTGAAGCCTACGTAATTAGCCCGCGGGTGATGAAAGTTGCTGTTTCGGTTCCGGCACCGATTGTTGTGATTGCGGCGCTGTCAGGTGGTGCATTACTTGGAATCCTTGGTGCACTTGTTGCAATTCCTTTTGCAGCATCGGTTATTTTCATTGTTCGGGAAATATTCATCCCGCGGCAAAACAAGCTCTAGTAAGAAGTCGGTAGCGGGTATTTATCCGGCGCTGCAATAAGCACTATCTCATTTAGTACTCTTCTTGTTGCGCTCTCCCCGACCCAAAGGTGCTTAGCACCATCAACAGCTTTCACCTGGGCTTCTGGCAGCACAGCAAATCTGGCTACGGCTTGGTCTGGGTTTAGATATTCATCGTGTTCTGGAACAATGGCCACGAGCTTTTTCCCAGAGCCAGACCATTTGATCAGATCTTGGTCATTGGCTCGGTGTAATGGTGGAGAGAGCAATATTGCACCACTGATTTGCTTGTCGTAGCCGTATTTGATTGCAAGCTCGGTTCCAAATGACCAACCAACCAGCCAAATGGGACCTAGGTCTCGACTAACTAGAAAGCTAACGGCGGCTTCTAGATCTAGGCGCTCTTGGATACCGTCCGAGAAACTTCCCTCACTAGCGCCTTGTGGACTCTTGGTGCCACGGGTGTTGAATCGAAATACAGCCAGGTTAGCCAGTGCCGGGAGCCTATTGGCAGCTTTTCTAAGAACATGGGAATCCATGAAGCCACCGTGGGTTGGAAGTGGGTGCAAAGTTAGCAAAACTGCGCTGGGTTTTCCCTGAACTGGCGTTGCAAGTTCAGCAACCAGATGAAGGTTGTCCTCGGTTACCAGATCAATGGACTCACGGTTTGAAGGTAATTCTGTTGACGAAGAAATCTCAATCAAAGCAGTGGTCCCTGAAATGCCTTCCAGCAGGCGTTGTGAAAGTGTCTTCTAGTGTCTACTCCGCGAACCGAATCCCAAGCCACAGTGTGAGATTGGCCCTTGGATATTGACAGGTTGCAATGGGGGCAAACCCAAGTCTTGTCATCATCGGCGTTTTGTCCGATGGATGTTTGAACGGAGTATTCCACACCGCGCTTAGTCTCGAGTCTTTTGACTCCAATACGAACTCGATCCATGTCTAGCGGTTGAAACTCTGCACCCCATTTAGAGTCTCGATTTCTTCGACTCTTCATTAGTACCAGTTGTGCTCTTCTGAGTGAGCCCAGGCACCACATGGAGCATCGTATCGTGCCGCGATGTACTTTACTCCCCAGCGAATTTGGGTCTCGTGGTTTGTCATCCAATCTGGTCCTTCAACGGCCATCTTCGATCCTGGCAAGGCTTGAGGAATTCCGTAGGCACCGCTTGATGGGTTAGCGGCAAGGGTGCGCCACTGAGATTCTCTAGTCCAAAGGTTTACTAAGCATGAGTACTCCTCCGGACCCCAGCCGTATGTTTCGATATATGAAAGAGCATATGCTTTTGGTGATCCAGCCTCTGGCGTAGGAGCTGAAGTCACAAAGTACTTTCTTGCTTCCTTGCCAGAGATAATCACAAAGCCACCGCGTTCAAAACTAACTTTGTGATCGCGCTGATAACTGATTTCTTCGAGCTGCTGTGGTTCATAAACTTGGACAGTGCTTGCGCTAGCCAGAGTGCCGGCGTAAGGGTCCACGGTGTAAACCGCAGTCAAGCTCAATACGAAGAAGAAGCCAAGAGCCGAGAAGGATCCGGCTTTGGTGGCTCTTGGTAGATGGGGGCGAGATAGCCCCTTCTGGGCCAAGGCCTCATCGAGTGAAAGAATGAGTCGCTTGGCAAGGGGCACGCGCAGGGCTTCGTACTTACCCATGGCTACTTCCTTCGTTTTCAACTTTGATTCAGACCTTCAAGTCTATCTTTAGACTTGCATAAGGGCTAGGGCGGTAATTTGCGAGCAAACTAGCGGGTTGGCAGGGATTGTTCTGGGCACTCACTCAGAATATTCGCAATGGTATCGAACTCTGCCTGGGTCATCCAAAGGTTGTAACTGAGCTTCACAGCCACCTGTCTTGCAACAAAAGCGCAGCGGAAACCTTTGTTAGCTGGTAACCAGCTAGCGGCATCTGAGTCACTTTTTTGGGAATTGGCGGGACCAGA
>CAXNHQ010000020.1:0-10464 GCA_964202285.1 Rhodoluna sp.
ATCCAGCGAGGAAAGCGCATCATGAACCGCGTTAACCTGCGACCTAGAAACACTGACAGAGTCAAAGCCAAGGCCAGCCAGCAAAATTGCAAAGGCTGGATCGGAAGCACTTTCACCACAGACTCCCGAAGATATTCCAGCTTTCCTAGCATCGCTTGCGATTCGAGCAAGGGACTGGATAAGTGCGGGCTGCCAGTGATTTAGAAGTGCGCCCAGGGATGGGTTCATTCGATCCGCCGCGAAAAGATACTGGGACAAGTCATTAGTTCCAACGGAGACAAAATCAAGCACCCCGCCAAGTTGGTCAACAAGAATTGCCATTGACGGTGTCTCAATCATGATTCCAACTTTGTATTTACCAAAGGACTTAGCTAACTGTGCGAAAGTCTTTGCCTCGTCAAGAGTGGAAACCATTGGAGCCATCACCCACACCTCGCGACCAGATTGTTCGCGCGCAATCTCGAGGGCCTTAAGTTGGCCTTCGACAAATTCCCGGTGGTTAGCAATGAGCCGGTAGCCGCGAACTCCAAGTGAAGGATTCTCCTCAGCGGGCATATTCAAAAATGGAACCGGCTTGTCGCTTCCTGCGTCTATAGTTCTAACAACTATCGGACCGGCCGGGGCAGCTTGGAGAATCTCGGTATAGATTTTTGCTTGCTGATCGATTGATGGCTCATGAGTTGCAGACAGGTACAAAAGTTCAGTTCTGAAAAGCCCAACTCCATCAGCAAGCGTTTTGCTGGCTGAAAGTGCATCATCGAGGGTCCCAATGTTGGCACGCACTGGGATCAGAGACTTATCCCCAATTGGGACAAAGTTAATGGCTTGGGTAGCCAAAGATACGTCTTCGCTCACGATGACCCTGTCTCCAACCGGGTCCACAAGGACTTTATCCCCGGTTGCCAGTTCGCTTGCCCCGGGACAAGAAACCACAGCTGCGATGTTTCTGGACCGACAAATTATTGCGGTGTGTGATGTTGGCCCACCCTTGATGGTGACAACCCCAATGACCGCATCGGTAAATTGAGCGGTATCGGCAGGGGAAAAATCGTCTCCAACTAATACGATTCGACCTGTTGCAGGCAGATCAAGCTCTAAGGTAATGCCAGCAAGTCTGGCCTGCACTCTTTTAGATAAGTCTTGGAAGTCGGCAATTCTCTCATCAAAAGTTGGGTCACCCTTTAGCAGTTCGGAAAACTCATCAACCGCTTTCCCAAAGCTAGCTGCAGCACTCCAGCCCTCGGAAATATTCGATTTCGAAACTTCAAGAAGTTCATCGTCTTCCAAAAGCGCTTTCAGCGCTTCAAAGATTTCAGCACTGGTGCCACCGGCTTTGGCTCCTAGTTCATCAAGTTGATTTGCGACAAAGGCAATTGCTCCAGTCAGCTCTGATGTTTCTTGCTCAGCAGTCTTGGTTGATTTAGTCCACGCTGGAATTAGTTGCGAATGCTCAATAACCAGCACTTCACCTTGTGCTGGGGAAAGTCCAACGCCAAGGCCGCTAAGAATGGTTCCAGGTTTTGCAGACACCTATTCGCCTTTTAGGATTTCTTGAATCTCACTGATCATGTTGGTAGCCAAGGACTGATCTTCGGTTGGAATCTGAACTACGAGAGTTTCCCCAACCGATACCTTCAGGGCAAGTAGTCGCAATGCAGAGTTGGCCTTGGCGGGCTCTTCGCTGGGCTTGCCGATTAGCACTTCTAGTCCGGATTCTTTTACAAGTTTTACTATCTGACTCGCAGGCCTAGCGTGCAGTCCAATTGGGTCCAAGACCTGGACTTCTCCTTGAATAACTGACACAGCGCTTCTCCTTGGCTATAGCGGGAATTGCTCCAATTATGGCGGTTGCTAACCAGATGGCCAAAACTTGGCTTTTTCTATTCACAGCCTACTAACAGCTAAACCGGATTCTTTCCCCAGACTGTGGTGCTCAAATGGGAATAGCTAAATCAATAGAAGGAGCCACAAATGGCCGAAAAAGACAAGAAGTTCGATTTCACAAAACTAAACACACTCGCGGTTGTTTCGATTGCCTCAGCACTTACCTCCATTGGAGCAGTGGCGGCAATCATTACCGGCCACGTGGCTCTAACTCAGATCAAGAAATCTGGGGAGAGCGGCCGAGGTCTAGCACTAGCTGGAACCATAGTTGGCTACGTGACTATCGCTCTATGGGTGCTTACCTCAATCGGATTCGTCCTTGCAGCATCTTACTTGCGTGGCATGTACGGCATGGATATGGGACCTCGAATGGGCAAGGACTGGTAACAAATAACTTCTAGTCAGCTGATGGGTTGCGTGACTAGCACTCGGTGGGCGTCGTCCACTCTGGTAACAATCAGAGTGGCGGCGCCTTCCCCTTTGGGGGATAGTTCACGCCTTAGATCCTCAGGTGAAATGTCAGAGCCTCGTTTCTTTATCTCCAAAATCCCGATTCCATTTTTCTTGACATAGGTCTTGAGCTGCTTACGATCAAAGACAAGATTGTCAATAATCTCAAAGCCACGGACCCAAGGCGAACTGATTTTCTCGTCGGAGGTAAGGTAGGCAATATCGGGGCTGATTATCTGAAGCCCAAGCGGTTTGGCAAAATCTGCAATCAACCTTGAGCGAATCAATGAGTTATCGGGTTCGTAAATGTATTTTGCTAACTCACCAACTGGCGCGTTAGAACTAGCGCTTTCTAAAGAATTAATCTCGTGATGACCATTGCTATCAATAAGCAAGGCCGAGCGAACCACACTTTCTCTTTTCAAAGAACCAAACCATAGACCCAGCTCAACTAAATCACCGTCGATAGAAACCCACTGTGCTTCGGCGTCTTTTGGAATGTGTCGATGATCGTGACCTGGACCAAGTTTTATACCGGTTGGTTTTTTGCGGGCCGCATCCAGACAGAACTCAAAGTTCGGAGAGTAATTTGCTGGATCAAATATCCGCTTTGCGGAAGCTTTTTTTGCTCCTTGGAGATCTCTCCTGGCGGGATCAAAGAATAGCGACTCGAATTGATCCAAATCCAGTTTTTGAACATCAGCTAATTCAACCGTGACGTTTTCAAACGGAGCAAGGTTGTAGGTTGCTACGGCTGCAGTAACCTCATCAATCTCGAAGGCTCTTACTTCAAGATCCAAAGCCGCCATTGCCATAGCTTCAGCGCCTATGCCACAACCCAAGTCGGCAACTTGGCTGATGCCAGCAGTGCGAAATCTTCCAGCGTGCAGCGCAGCAACTTTCAGTCTTGATGCCTGCTCCAAGCCAGCCTCGGTAAAGAGCATCCGGTTGGCAAAATCGCCAAACTTGGCTACCGCCCGCTTTCTGAGCTTGGCCTGGGTCAGGGCGGCTGCCACGGTTAGGGGGTCATGGCCAGCTTTTCGAAGTCGGGCCACCAACTTGAGCACGTCAGTATCCGAGGAGTAGTCCAGCTCCTCAAGAAGTAACTGGCCACCGGGGCTAGATAGTCTTATAAAGTCCTCGCGCTCCATCGCTTCAGGCTACCAACCCCGCCTTGGCTGGCCAGCAAATCCCGTGCTATTGTTGATTAGCACTCTCACCTTGAGTGTGCTAATTCATCCAAAACTTAGAAAAAGAAGAGGTCATAATGTCGGTTTCAATTAAGCCGCTTGAAGATCGCATTGTTGTGCGCCCAGTAGCCGCCGAGCAGGTAACAGCTTCAGGACTTGTAATTCCTGACACCGCTCAGGAGAAGCCCCAAGAGGCAGAGGTTATTGCCGTTGGCCCAGGACGCGTTGATGACAAGGGAGTACGTATCCCGGTTGATGTATCAGTAGGCGACATGGTGATTTTCTCAAAGTACGGAGGCACTGAACTTAAGTACAACAACGAGGAATACCTCGTGCTATCAGCTCGTGACGTACTGGCGATAGTAACCAAGTAGACAGTTTCTAGATAACCCCACAGGCCTGCTTGCCTGTGGGGTTTTCATTTACCCCTAGATTTAGTGTGTGAGTGATAAAGCAGTAGGAAAAGGAATTGGCTACGGCCTTTCTGCATACCTAATTTGGGGCTCTTTTCCAATAGTTATTGTGGCACTTTCTTTCGCCGAGCCATTTGAAATTGTCGTGTGGCGAGTAATCTTTGGATTCGTTTTCGGAATTGGCGCAATTTTGATTACCAGGAAATTTTCCGATTACCGCGCAGTATTTAGTCAACCCAAACAACTACTTTGGATATCAATTGCAGCAGTAGTTATATACATCAATTGGCAAGTCTATGTTTTTGCCGTTGCCGACGGGCATGTAATAGAAGCCTCGCTTGGTTATTTCATTAACCCATTGGTGACAATAGCGCTCGCGACAATATTCCTTAAAGAAAAGCTGAACCTTTTTCAATGGATAGCAGTTGGACTCGGCACTACCGCAGTTTTGGTGATGACTTTTAGTCTTGGCCAGCCACCAATCATTGCTTTGGTCCTCGCTCTGTCTTTTGGTATCTATGGTCTCGCTAAAAATCGCTTGGGCGGAAAAGTCTCAGCGCTAAATAGCTTCACTATTGAAACAACAATGCTGCTGCCTTTAGGTATTGCCCAGCTAGTGTTTCTAGCGACCTTCTCTGGGATTCAATTTGGATCGGCCGGGTTGTTACCATCTCTTGGCTTAGCAGCCTATGGATTCCTAACGGCTATTCCTTTATTGCTTTTTGGCGCTGCCGCGAAGCGCGTCCCACTAAGTTACATCGGGTTTATGCAGTATTTGACACCGACCTTGCAGTTTCTACTTGGGCTCTTCTATTTTCAGGAGCCCATGGCTCCAGCTCGCTGGTTCGGTTTCATTATGGTTTGGTTTGCCCTGGCCATTTTGTCTTTCGATGCTCTGAGGCAGCTAACCAACAGGGGAAAGCAAACAACCCCTCAGATTTCCTAAGTGAGACCTATTCCAGATTTTGAAACCGAATTGTAATAAAGGCAAAAAGCTGCTTTTGGCAACTGATTTCGAAGCAAATTGGCCATTTCAGCGATAAAAAGAGGGTTTTTTGTCTATTTTTGGGCGATTTCAAAGCTGCGAATTCCTGAAGAGTCAAGTGGGGCTTGAAGGCTATGGTTTTCGAAACGTCCCCAATCTATACTTGGGAACTTGAACCATCTTCTTCGGAAGTGGTTCAAACCCCATTATATAAAGGAGAAAAATGAGCTCATTTTCATTCTCTCGTCGTAACAGAAAGACCGCTACCGCAGTTGCAACTCTTGCTGCTGCTGCATTGGTTCTTTCTGGTTGCGCAGCAACCGGAGACGGTGGCGCTGCTGGCGGCGAGCTAACACTAAAGATCGGTACAGCACTTCCAGTGACTGGTTCCCTTTCATCGCTAGGCCCACCTGAAGAGGCTGGTGTTTCAATGGCTATTGCGGACATAAACGCAGCAGACAAGGGTATTCAGATCGAAGTTCTCTGGGGAGACTCTGGAGACACAGTAAACAACGCTTGGGAGACCGAGATTCCTCGTCTGCTAAACGCTGGAGTAAATGCAATTATTGGAGCAGCATCATCTGGTACTTCTCTAAAGTTCATTGACCAGGTTATCGGTAAGGGCGTAATTCAGTTCTCACCAGCTAACACCTCACCAGCTTTTGCAACATACGAGGACAAGGGTTTGTACTTCCGTACAGCTCCTTCTGACGCGTTGCAGGGTGAAGTACTAGGAAACCTGCTAGCTGCTGATGGCCACGCAACAGCTTCTATGATCGTCCTTAACGACGCTTATGGAACTGGACTTGCGAAAGCCACTAAGGACACCTTTGAGGCAGCTGGAGGTAAAATCACAGCTGAGCCATTGTTCAACGATGGTGAGACAGTATTTACCTCACAGATTGCTGAAGCACTTGCTGGTGGACCGGATGCAATCGTTCTGATCACATTTGACCAGGCCGAGACCATCCTTCCTTCGCTATTTAGCCAGTTTGATGCAAAGAACATCTACCTAGTAGATGGAAACTTGGCTCAGTACGGTGACAAGTTCACTGCTGGTGCAATGGAAGGAATTAGAGGAACCAAGCCAGGTCCTGTAAACCCTGATGCAGCAGAGGCCTTCAACAAGAGGCTAGAAGAGCACTGGGTTGCAGAAGGTAAGCCAAGTCTTGATGGTGAATACACCTACGGAGATGGTTCTTACGATGCTGTTGTCCTGCTAGCACTTGCAGCACTTGCTGCTAAGTCAGTAGAGGGCGTTGACATGGCCGCGAAGCTCCAGGAAGTATCTGGTGGTTCAGGAAATGGTGAAAAGTGTGAGTCATTCGCAGCTTGTGCCGACATCATCCTTGCTGGCGGTGTTGCTGACTACGATGGCATCACTGGTCCAATTACCTTCGATGACAAGGGTGAAGTTACTGCAGCGAAGGTTGATGTTTACATCTACGACGCTACAAACAACTACGCACTTATCAAGAAGTAAGTAGAAACCAAATAAAAAAGCCCCCGACTAGTCGGGGGCTTTTTTATTGCCTTATTCTCCTAGAGTTCCAAGATAAAGACCAATGACTTTAGGGTCGTTTAGAAGTTCTCTACCGCTTCCTACAACAGCATCTTTACCCTGATCAAGAACATAGGCACGGTCTGAGATCTGCAGGCATCGGCGAGCGTTCTGCTCCACCATGATTGTTGTAACCCCAGCCCTGTTGATCTCAGACACTCGAATAAATGCCTCATCTTGCCTGACAGGAGAAAGCCCTGCAGAGGGCTCATCGAGTAGTAATACTTGGGGGTCCATCATGAGAGCGCGGCTCATTGCGACCATTTGGCGCTCACCTCCTGACAAGGATCCAGCCCTCTGCTTCAGTCGTGAACCAAGTTCAGCAAAAATCCCAGTGACAAACTCTAGGCGTTCGTTGTAGCTCTTTGGTTTCTGAAAAAGCCCCATTTGGAGGTTTTCCTCTATTGTCAACGAGGGGAATACATTATTGTTTTGAGGTACGAAACCAATACCTCTGGCAACTAGCTCATTTGCCTGAAGGTTCGCAATGGATTCTCCATTAAACAGAACCTCTCCTTCTCGAACCTTCACGAGGCCGAAGATTGCCTTCAGCAAAGTTGACTTACCGGCTCCGTTAGGCCCGATGATTCCTACTAGCTCCCCCTGGGAGGCAAAGAAGTTTGCGCCATTCAAGATGTTTACACCTGGAAGGTAACCAGCAACTAAGTTTTTGGTTTCAATGACCGGAGTTTGTGACATGACCTATTTCTTTCCTTTTGGAAGAGTTATACGACCCGTGATTGTTCCCAGATCGGAATCTTGGTGAGAGCCAAGGTAGGCGTCAATTACCGCAGGGTCTTTCATTACTTGCTCAGGAGGACCCTCAGCAACTACTCTTCCCTCGGCCATCACAACGACCCAGTCGGCTATGTGACGGACCATGTGCATGTCGTGCTCAACGAATAGCACTGTCATGCCGTCCTTTTTAAGGTTTAGAACGTGATCCAGCAGTGACTGAGTCAACGCTGGGTTTACACCGGCCATTGGCTCATCGAGCATGACCAGCACCGGATCTGTCATAAGGGCTCTTGCCATCTCCAGGAGTTTGCGTTGTCCGCCGGACAAGCTGGCTGCAAAGTCATCTTTTTTCGTGTCAAGCTTGAACCTCTTCAAAAGCTCTAGTGCCTTTGTTTCAATTTCAACCTCTTTGGCTTTCCAGAGGAAAGGAAAAATCGAATACCTAAGCTTCTCGCCACTTTGATCCTTGGCTCCAAGCTTCATGTTCTCTAGAACGGTAAGAAGACTCAAGGCCTTGGTCAGCTGGAAAGTGCGGACCTGTCCCATCTGGGCAACTTTGAACGCCGGTATTCCAGCCAGCGAGTTTCCTGCGAATGTCCAAGTGCCAGTATCTGGCTTGTCAAAACCGGTTAGGAGGTTGAACAAAGTAGTTTTTCCGGCACCGTTAGGACCAATCAATGCGGTGATTGCACCTCTGGGGATTTCTAGATGCTTAACGTCGACAGCTAGAAGACCACCAAACCTTCGAGAGACCCCGTCTATTTTGATAATCGGATCAACTTTAGGAACACCTGGTCGGGCCTCACCGATGTGAAGACCAGTTGATTTTACTGTTGCGTTTGTTGGCAACTTCTCGCTACTTGACAAAAGTGAGCTCCTTTTTGTCTCCAAGGATTCCCTGGGGTCTGTAAATGACCAAAAACATTAGCCCTATTCCTACCAGGATAAATCGTGCAGTTGAAGCTTGCGTTCCACTCATGAAGGGCAAGAAGCCATTGTCGACTAATTGGGGCAGTAGGTTGGAAAGGAATGCTTGGAGAATCCAGAACAAAACAGAACCAAGAACCGGTCCAAAAATAGTGGCCGCACCACCAAGAAGCAATGCTGTCCAAATAAAGAAAGTAAGAGCTGTTCCGTAACTTCCAGGGCTGACCGAAGAAGGAAGTACATAAAGGACACCACCAAGGGTTCCAAAAGTTCCTCCGATTATTAGGGCCTGCATCTTGTAGGCAAATACATTCTTACCTAGAGCCCGAACCGCATCCTCATCTTCGCGGATTCCCTTGATGACACGACCCCATGGGCTCTTCATTAGGCCGGCTAGCAAGAACACACAAACTATCAAGGTGACAAGGCTCACAACGATTACATATAGGTCATCTTGGTTGTAGGTCCAAGGTCCAAAGCCATACTGACCTTCTGGGAATGGATTTGAGTCCTTGAAGCTACTTTGATATCCATACAAGCCATCGGCACTACCCGTGACATCACTGTAGGCGTTAGTTAGGAACATCAGCCTCAATACCTCAGCTGATGCGATTGTAACGATTGCCAGATAGTCACCACGAAGCCGCAATGTTGGAATTCCAAGTATTAGAGAAAACACTACTGAAGCCGCCAGGCTGACAATTACTCCAGCCCACCACGGCAAGCCAAAAGTAAGAATTGAAATAGCGTAGCCATAGGATCCGATGGCCATGTAACCAGCGATTCCAAAGTTCAGTAGCCCCGCGAAACCGAAGTGAAGGGCCAAACCTAAAGCAGCCAAAGCAAACGCGAAGGTTATGGGACTAAATAGTGTCCCTGCGGTATTTCCAAGAATTGCTCCCCAATCCATGACAGAGTCTCCTAACCTATTCGTTCTCGTTTGCCGAGAATACCCTGAGGCCTCACAAGCAAAATGGCTATTAGAAGAACCAGCGCACCAACGTATTTGAGATCAGCGGGGATAAAGAGGCTGGACACTTCAACTAGAACACCAATAATTAGCGAACCAAGGAGCGCACCAAAAGCTGTGCCAAGACCGCCAAGGGTAACCGCTGCGAATATGAGAAGCAAAATCTGGGCTCCCATATCCCATTTGATTCCTGGTCGGAAGTAAGCCCATAAAACCCCCGACAATCCAGCTAGACCAGCTGCCAGTACCCACACAATTCGGATCACTCGATCTACGTCTATGCCCGAGGCGGAAGCTAAGTCAGAATTGTCGGAGATTGCCCTAGTTGCTTTTCCGGTTTGACTGAAAAGTAGCCAAAGAGCAAATCCAATAATCACCAAAATACTGAGCACCATGCTGACAATGTCAATGTAACTTAGTGCTGTGGCACCAAAGATTTTGACTTTAGGTGCTTCAAAACCTGGAAGCTGTTCAGTTCCACCACCAATGAAGTAAAGGTAAATGTATCTGACTGCTAAGGAAAGACCAATTGAAACAATCATGAGCTGCACTAGACCCAAGCCCCTTGTGCGAAGAGGTTTCCATATACCAGCGTCCAAGCCATAGCCAGTAGCAGCACTTATAAGAACTGCTGCTGGAATCGCAATCCAAATCGGGGCAGTGAGAAAAGTGCTAACAAAGAAGGCGGCTATAGCTCCAAAAGTCACCATTTCTGCGTGAGCAAAGTTTGAAAGTTTTGTCGTACCAAAAACCAATGAAAGACCAACCGAAGCGAGTCCGAGCATTAAACCAAAGTTCAAACCATAAACAAGTCGGGCGACGAGTTGATCGGCGAAGTTAACGGTAATCCGCTCGCCTTCTCCAATGAAGAAGTTCTTGATTGTAGAGCCACTTGGGCCAATCTCCACCGATTGCTCTGCCCCGCCCTCTTCAATCACTGCGATGCCACTAGGAAGTGTTGTTTGATCTAGGGTCACAGAGTAAGTTGTCATCTCCGGAACTCCAATAACCCACTTACCCTCTACGTCAGTAACTGTTTCGGCAGTGTAACCAGATCCAGCAACCACTATCCGGACACCCTCGAGCGGTTCACCCTCATTCTTTACGTTTCCGGCCACTCTGTAAGGAAGATCTTCGCCCACCTCGTCGCCTGAAGCGCTAGTCGCGAAAAGACCACCCAAAGATATAGAGGCCACAATTGCCAGCATCAATAGCTGAAGCCACTTCTTTGAACCATTTCGGGCTTCTGAGAGGTTCAACGTGCCTCCATGTCATTTCTGGGCATCGATGCCCTACCTAAGCATTTACCCTAACTTTCAGGGTTTACAAAAGAATAGCACTGTATT
>CAXNHQ010000021.1:0-10331 GCA_964202285.1 Rhodoluna sp.
TTCGTACCGGGCTTACTCACGGGTCTCTCTCTCTCTCATTATTGCAATCGGTGCCCAGAATGCCTTTGTGATTCGTCTGGGCTTGACGAAAAAGCACGTGATTCTTGTTGTTGCGATATGTGCAATTTCTGATGCACTTCTAATTGTCTTAGGTGTTGCAGGACTTGGAGCACTAATTGCAGGACTTCCGTGGCTGCTTTAATTCATTCGCTGGTTTGGCGTCGCGTATCTGACATGGTTTGGAATTAGATCGCAGTGGATAGAGCAAGAGCCTTCTAATCTCTTGGTCGCGGGTTCGATTCCTGCCGAGGGCACCACCTTAGTTTGAAGGAAAGGTAAAGCATGAGAAATCAGATTCTCCCAGAAAACCCTAGAGAGTACCGAGGTTTTGGAGTTGTTCGGCTAATAGCGTTTGCGTTCCTTTTGGTAGTGGTCGCTCGGAGCGTGATTCACTTGTTCACACCAGATGGGGGAGCTGAATCTATCGCCGGCATTGACACGAGCGTCTCGGGTGGAAACAACATTATTGCCCTGTTCCACCAGTGGGGAGCCATCCAGCTGCTTCTTGTTAGTCTCATGCTCATATTGTTTTTCGCTTACAAGGGCTTCACGCCACTGCTTATTTTCTTTCTTGCCCTTGATGCACCCATGAGAGCCTTGGCTGGCATGATGGGCAGTATCGAAAGCGCACACACTCCACCGGGCGAAGCCCTAAACTGGCCAGTGTTTTTCGTTCTGGCGACCCTCTTTATCTTTTCGCTTCGGGAGAAGAACGCCAAACCCTAGTTCACCAGCCTTCAAATCTCTTGGTCGCAGGTTCGATTCCTGCCGAGGGCACTTTCAGTAACTGGGCTCAAAGATCCCAACACCTAAGCCGAGCGGTCCCGGCATTAGATTAGGCAATCTGGTTCCTACCCCCCCCAGATTCGAAAAGCCATCTTCAACCAAGCTGTAAGCCAGATTTTGGTGGCTAGCTTTTCCCTGCTCGTAACCTTTTGTTTACCTTGGAAACGAATAATCAACCGTGTCGGAGGATACTTCGGTTCAGTTTCCCAGGAGAGGATCTGCCAATGTCAGAATCAGGTAAGTCTCCAGCTCAGCCTCGGATGAGAGATGTAATTGCCGCCTTGCGACCCCAAGTGACCTTTTGGTGGGGAAGCTTTATGGGAGCGATTGTTGCAGCAGGCTTGGTTGTTGCCATGTTTGTTCTTGGAATATTCACTTTCAACACCTCAGGTCTTGTATCTCTAGATTCAGAGAAAGTAGCTCTGCGAATCCAATTGGAGCTTGAGGAAGCGGGAATTGTGGCGACGGTGGCATGCCCTGAACAGCTCCTTGCACCGGTTGGTTTTCAGTTTGTCTGCATGGCGCAAACACCAGAAGGGTATGTGAGCCAAGCAGAAGTTGCGATTGTGAGTGTACTTGGAGATATCAACTGGAATTTGAGAACAGAACTTCCGACTAGTGAGTAATTTTGAATAATTCTTTCGAGCCTGAGTTCACCGTTGACGGTAAAACACATAGATGGACAGGTACAACCTGGGATATATCTGCGGTGGGGGCAACTGCTGCGAAACCGCCGCAGGTAACCTCCATTGCTCCAATAGCGACTAATGACACTCGAGCTCTCAAAGATATAAATTTGTCTCTCACCTTTATCCGTGAATCAGTTTCAAAGTGGATGAACCAACTTAGAAAATTTGCCAGACCTGATCTTCTGATTCAAAAGTTAATGACCTGGGTGAGGGGTCTACTTCTACAAGGCGCAAAGATTTTCGCCCTGTTTCAAAAGTCGCTTTCTCAGATGGTTCAGCGACTTTCAGCCGCTGCATGGCCCTCTGCCTTGCTCCAAAAGTTGATTGCCTGGGCAAGAGCTGTTCCATTAGGTGTGGCCAAGCTCTTCGCTCTTGTTCAAAAGTCGATTTCTCAGATGGTTCGGCGACTTTCAGCCGCTGCATGGCCTTCCGCCTTGCTCCAAAAGTTGATTGGCTGGGCAAGAGCTGTTCCATTAGGTGTGGCCAAGCTCTTCGCTCTTGTTCAAAAGTCGATTTCTCAGATTGTGCACAGGCCCTCCGTCACACCTTCCGCCTACGCCTACGCAACGCCTTCCGCTTCCGTCACGCCTTCCACTTCCGTCACGGCTTCCACTTCCGTCACGCCTTCCACTTCCGCAACGCCTTCCTTATTGATTCCAAGGTTAATTTCCCGGGTCAGAGCTGCTCTCTTGGATTTGGCAAAGTTTTTCGATCAAGTTAAAAAGTCGATCTCCCAGATAACGCAGAGGCTTGCAGCCTCTGGCAGGCCCTCCGCCTTGAAACAGGAGTTAGGTTCGCGGTCGAAACCCCCACTCGCAGGTTTGACTGCGTACTTTTCGCTAGTTGAAAAGTTTTTATCTCTTCTAATAAATAGGATGTCGGCTCTTGCTAAATCTTCACCGTTTATCCAAAAGTTAGTTTCGCGGGTCAAGAATAGGCCCACTCTTAGTGATCCTGAGCCACAAATCCGAAATGGAGAAACTCTTAGAACCTTAAAGTCCCGGTCGACGAGGGTTGACACAATCTTCCGTGCCATCGCTACAAGTAGTGGAGGGCTAACCGTAGGCGTGATGCTTGCGGTTGGGCTTTTCTTAGGATTTCGTGCGCTTACGGCGATAGATGTTGCAGGACTGTCTTTTTTGACTGAGCAATCTTGGTCCCCAGAGACTCAAACTTTTGGTGTGGCGGCCGTCTTGTTTGGAACCGTGACAATCGCTTTGATTGCACTGTCGATTTCAGTCCCGCTGTCCATTGGCACTGCCCTTTTGATTTCTATGGTGGTTACTGAAAAAGTTAGGAGGTTCCTTATCTCCTTGGTTGACTTGATGGCCGCTGTCCCGTCGGTAATTTTTGGTTTATGGGGCGTATTCTTCCTTCAAGAAAACATCATTCCTGTTTCAAGGTGGATTTCTAGCACTTTTGGTTGGATTCCTATTTTTTCAGTCACTAATGATGCCGGTGAAACTTTGATTGACGCAAGTGCATTCACTTCGTCGGCTTTCATAGCTGGAATCGTGGTCAGTTTGATGGTGGTGCCAACACAGACATCGATTATGCGGGAAGCGTTTATGCAGACCCCTATTGGTGAGCGCGAGGGGGCGTTGGCTTTAGGTGCGACCCGTTGGGCGATGATCACTACCGTCGTCTTGCCATTTGGTAAAGGAGGAATGATCGGTGGGACAATGCTCGGTCTAGGACGTGCTTTGGGTGAAACAATCGCCGTGTACATGATTATTTCTCCGGTCTTTGTCATTAACTGGCAGCTGCTGAAAACGGGTACCAACTCAGTTTCCAGTCTCATCGCTTTGCGTTACGGTGAGGCAAGCGAGTTTGGAATCTCGGCGCTGATGGCAGCGGGTCTGGTCTTATTCCTAATCACGTTAGTTATCAACTTCGCCGCATCAACAATCGTGGCGCGGTCGCGTTCGGGGGCTGAGGGCTAATGGCGGGACAAACAACACTGGTAGATCCAAACCGGTTTGACAATGGCCAAAAACGTGAAGTTCGCAAAGCACGTGCTGAGGATACTTTTGACATCGTCAGCGGTGCAGTCGCAGGGATTTCGGTAGCAACGCTACTTTTCGGGTGGTTCTCACCCCTACAGGGTGCTGTTGGCTGGACCCTCATTGCTTACGGGTTATTTCTGGCTTTTTATGCTCTTCTTATCTCAATTAGCTCCCACCGACTCTTCGTAGCCGATCGACTGATGACTGTCGTGCTCTACTCGGCTGGCTTTGTGTTGATAACCGCCCTGGTTTTTGTTGTGATTTTCACAATAGGCAGGGGTCAAGCGGCCCTATTCAACTGGAACTTTTTTACCGAAACAATGCAACTGGCAGGGCCGCTAGACCCTCTTACGGTCGGTGGTATCCAGCACGCAATTGTCGGAACACTTATTCAGATTTCAATAGCGCTTCTAATTACTGTTCCACTTGGACTAGCTGCTGCTATTTTCCTCAATGAAATCGGTGGAAAGTTTGCCAGGTTTGTTCGCACGATTTCGGATGCCATGACTGCCTTGCCTTCAATTGTTGCTGGCTTGTTCATTTATGCAGTTCTACTCGTTCTTGACACCCAGCGCTCAGGGTTTGCTGCCGCTGCTGCGATCTCCGTGATGATGCTGCCAATCATCATCAGGGCCGCCGATGTAGTTTTGCGCCTCGTGCCTGGCACTCTGCGGGAAGCTTCCTTGGCTTTGGGGTCTTCTCAGTGGGAAACGGTCAGGCACGTGGTGTTGCCAACATCGCGATCTGGACTGGTCACCTCTGTTATTTTGGGAACAGCACGAGGCATCGGAGAGACCTCGCCGGTGTTGTTAACATCCGGCATCACGGCAAACTTCAATGCAAACCCCTTTGAGGGACCTATGATCTCACTCCCATTACAGGTGTTTGACCTCGTTAAATCCCCTGAACCGAACATGATTGCCCGCGGTTTTGGAACCGCAACAGTGTTGCTACTAGTGGTGCTTGCTCTGTTTACGGCCGCCCGAATTTTTGGTGGCCGTGGCCCAGGGGAGTACAGCGCCAGACAAGTTCGTGCGTTAAGGGCAAAGTCACAAGCAGACTTGATCCGAATTACCGTGGCTGGTGTAGCTGAAACTTCGACAACCCCGAAAACGCAATATCCATTTATTCCAAAAACATCCACCTACCAGCCTCCGGGTTGGCCAAAGCAACCACCGACAGATCTAGGAAAAGGAACGTAACGTCATGAGAATCTTCAAATCACGTTTGGTACGTCGAGCAGTGGCACTTCCGGTAGCACTCAGCCTGTTCATTGGTGCTCAAATGGCCCTAGCCAACCCGGGGACTTACGTGCAGATATCCGGTGCCGGGTCAACCTGGTCTCAAAACGCTCTTGATCAATGGCGCAAAAATGTGGCCGCAAACTACGGGATGACCGTGAATTACACGGGAACTGGCTCCTCAGCTGGCCGTGCCGAATTCATCAAACAAACAGTAGATTTCGCCGTTTCCGAAATCCCATTTCAATCTGCCCCCGAGGACGGATCGGCCCCGGAAGTTTCTCCAGTAACTTTTGCCTACATGCCGATTGTGGCTGGTGGTACTTCTTTGATGTACAACCTAAAAATTGCAGGAAAGCGAGTCACAAATCTGCGCCTTAGCGGCGAAGTAATCACAAAAATATTCACCGGAAAAATAACGAATTGGAATGACGCTGCTATTGCCGCGGACAACCCTGGGCTTGCCATGCCCGACAAGTCGATTGTGGTGGTAGCTCGTTCTGACGGCTCCGGTAGCTCGGCGCAGTTTAGTCTTTGGATGTCCAAGAAGTACGGGTCGATCTGGACCTATGGCCTGCGTTCTCAGTATCCACAAATCAGCGGATTCAAGTATCAAGCCGGTTCCAACGGTGTTTCAGGTTACGTAAGCCAAGATTACGGCGAAGGAGCAATTACATACGTTGAGTACTCATACGCCCTAGAGGCTGGGTTCCCAGTTGCCAAAGTACTTAATGATTCGAACTATTACGTAGAGCCAACAGCAAAGTCGGTTGCCGTGGCTCTGCTTAGCGCCAAGATCAACAACGATTTGACGCAGAATCTGGACGGTGTGTATAACAATTCCGACCCCAGGTCCTACCCCTTATCTAGCTACTCTTACATGATTGTTCCCACGCAAACGACGAGGGTTTTTACGGCCCAAAAAGGTGCCACGCTGGGAGCTTTTGCAAAGTACATGCTATGTGAAGGGCAGCAGCAAGCAGAGGCCCTTGGCTACTCTCCGCTCCCAATGAACCTGGTGCAGTCTGGATTCGACCAGATTCGTAAGATTCCTGGTGCGGAAAGCACCTCGGTTGACCTGGCTAGTTGCAATAACCCAACCTTCAAGCCGGGGGATTCACCCACCAGCAACTTGTTGGCAACAACTGCCCCACAACCGGCTGAGTGTGACAAGAAGGGCGCCAGCCAGTGCACGACCGGAACAGCCGGTGCCGCTGGGACGGAGACCGACATCACTGGTTCAGGCTCTGGTGGCAGCGCCCTAGGCTCAAGCGGAGGCTCATCGGGTGGCTCCGGTGGTTCGGGGGGTTCCGGCGCAGGAGGAACAAGTGGCGCAGTTACCGGAGGCGCCAGTCCTTTTGCCCTACCCGAAGACCCATGGGGTGGGCAACAGTTCCTGATGTTACTGGCAGCACTTTTTGTGGTGGGGGTTGTAGCAGTGCCTCCTTTGCTATGGAATCGCCTGCCCAGGCGCTTTAGGTCCAGGAACTAAACCACAATTGCCGGGGCAACTGGGATATAGAAAAGACACAAATCATTGCCCAAATTTGGTCTGCAATTCTGGGTGTGTTTACCTCCCCTTAACCCGCCTTTCTTAGCTTAAGTACGTATTGGCCAGTGGTTTAAGCGGTCCGAGAAAGGGGCATCGAATGTTCTCAAACATGTTCGTTCGCTCCAGCATTGTAGGACTGGTAGTTGGGTCATTAACCGCAGTGACTGCGGCTGCAGGAATAGTTGTTTCGACACCTGAACCAGCTGAGGCTGAAATAGTTGAACCCGTAACCGTCACCGCAGAAGATTACGACCCTTATCACGAAGATGCGCCAATGCCCGATTTAGCTGTGACTGTTAGTCAGACGACTGATCTCGTAAAGCAAGGAATAACAATTTCTTGGGAGGGTGCTTCGTATCCTTCGTCACCCCCGCAAGGAGTAGATGGCGGTAGAAACTTTCTGCAGATTTTTCAATGCTGGGGTAATGACCCAGCGAATCCGCTCCGGCCCGATCGAACAACTTGCCAGTACGGAGGACTGCTAGGCGCTGCTTCAACTCGTGACGGAAACATGGAGACGCAAAATGTGGCACCTGAGGATTCCGATTACACATTCATAGGCTCAAATAGCTTCAACCCTACGTACACCTCAATCCCGTTTAGGGCCGTGACAGGGGAAGTGGTTGCGTCTGTTGTGAAGGAAGGAAACAGTTCCCCACGAAAGCTGGACGTCGACGTTAACACCAATCCTTTTTTTACTCAGTACACAACCAATGAAGTCAAGTGGGTTGGGTCCGGATCGGACGGTTCCAACACAATCAAGTTCGAAGTTCAAACACAAATGGAATCAAACGGCCTGGGCTGCGGCACTCCTAGGTATACAGGTAGCGTCCTAACCTCTGTTCAGGATTGCTGGTTGGTTGTACTTCCGCGCGGCACTAGCGACAGTGGCGAATCCACCATCACCAAATCTGGTCTTTTTTGGGATGCCTGGAAACACCACATTGCATTCAAGCTAACTTTCAAGCCCGTGGGTGTTCGGTGCACAATCGGTACAGCGGAAAAGCAAATTGCTGGCAGTGAGCTTATGACTCAGGCGATTGCCTCCTGGCAACCAGAGTTGTGCATCCAAGAAAACGGCGCCGCATTTGTTGTAAACGCTGGTTCGGATGAGGATGCCGCCTACAAGGCTTCACTCACAACTTCGAACCCACTAGCCATGACATCAAGGCCTCACGAAGCCACTGCCGCGGACCCGAATGTTTATGCCCCAATCGCTGTCTCGGGTGCCGCGGTTGTGTTCAATATTGACCGTCGATCTAGGCCTGTTCAAGGTGTTCCTGCAGACGTCGTTGCTCGAGACACTACTCCATTCACTCAAATGAAACTCACTCCTCGCTTGCTTGCAAAACTTCTTACGTCCTCTTACATTTCATCTCTGCCTTCGGGCGCTGATCTAACGCATATAGGTTTTGAGAACTTCGACAACCCAGGAGATAACGCGTTCAATCTGACTACGGATCCAGACTTTTTGGCTGTTAATGACGAGGAATGGCAGTACCAAGACCTCAATTCCCCGGCAATTGCTGACGCGCTGATACCAACTGGGCGATCCGATCTTGCTTGGGCGTTTTGGTCTTACATAGTCTCCGATCCTGAAGCACGTGCTTTTCTGAACGGTGAACCAGATGAATGGGGAATGCGTGTCAACCCCTGGTACTCCACGAACTCTTCGGTGAACCCTTCCGGCGTAGCAAAGCAATACCCGCGCGATGATTTCCCGAAGGCTGACCCTGTGGAAAAGCCATCAAACCTTTTGGAAGATCCAGACAATGGAACTGGGCCCGTGAATCTCGTCACCTGGAGGCCGTACACATCCGATTTTGAGTCGGGAGCCTATTACACTCTTCGAAGCGACGGACTCATTCTCGGTGAATGGCAAAGAGCGGCAACTCCCGCAAAATGGGGAAAGCAAGTCAAGGATTTACTAGGCTCCCAAAAAGTGATCGCGTTGTCGACCACTGGTTCCTCAGCCAAGTTTCAAACCATCACCGCATCACTTCTGAATCCGGCCGGTAACTTTGTCGCACCAAGCAGTGAAACCATGGCTGCAGCTGTTAATGCCATGACAACTTCAGAAAACTCTGCGGTTGTTGAATTTGACTTTGAATCTGCAGCAGCAGAAGCATCAGCAAATGCCTACCCACTCACAATGCCTGTTTACGCCGCCCTAAACCCTCTAATGAATGACGCCCCACTCCGAGCAATTTATGCAAACTTCATAAGGTATGCGGTTCAGGCTGGGCAGGTTCCTGGATCCGGTATTGGGAACCTTCCAGCTGGCTACGCACCAATTCCAGCGACGTGGGTTAGCCAGGCAATGAATGCAGCCAGTGCGATTCAGGCCGGAATCAAACCTAAAGCTCCGGTCAATCTGGGTTCGATCCCTCCAGGAAGCTACATTCCTAATTTGGGTCAATCTCCAGGTGACTCTCAAGACTCAGCCCTCCCGGGCTCTGGGGACAAAGCAAGTTTGATCTCAGCCTCGACAACTGCCGACCCTAACATCGGGGCCCTCTCGGGGGTTGTACCGCTCTCGCTGCTTACCGGACTTGCTTCAGCATTTGCGGTGCCGTTGTTTAGCCGCGCCCGCCGAAAGGTCGAAGTATGACAAAAAGCTTCCTTGCAGAACGCCTGCATGGAAAAACCAGAATGGGGATCCCCGTTCTGTCAACAAAGGAAAGGAATCACTCGTGATTTCAAAGAAGGTAGTCGCGTTTTGCGCGATATTTGGAGTTGCCCTAACCGGCGCTCTGGCAACAGTACCTGCAACTGCTGAGCCTGTTTCAAACAGCTACGCAATTGTTGGTTCGGACACACTCGAAGACGTAGTCAACGGGCTTGTAAATGGAACAAACATCTCTGGCGCTTCATTTCGCTCAACCGTAGGTGGAAGCACCCTCGGTTCATTTGACGCCACAGGTAACCCATGCATTATCACTAAGCCAAACGGTATCCGCTTCGGACGCCCAAACGGTTCAACTGATGGCGTAAGGGCACTCAGCAGGTCTATTGACGGGGCTGCCTACACTTCGGGATCTACCACTTGCCCTGACAACGCATCACGCGTTATCACAGATCAAGTTGACATAGCCCGATCATCCAGCTCTAGAACGGCTGTATCTACGGGTGACCTGCTGTACATCCCATTTGGCCGTGACGCAATGGGTTACGCCTACCACTCTGGTTCAACAGCTACCGGAATTACAACGCTTTCAAAGGCACAAATGAAGAGCATCTTCGAGTGCACCGTGCGTGACTTGGGTGGAGTAACCATCACCCCAGTACTTCCACAGGCTGGCTCGGGAACTAGATCTTCTTGGCTAACCGCGATTGGAGCTACCGAGGCAAGCGTTCCGACTATTGCCGAGTCTGGTTGCGTCGTTGAAGGACAAGAGCACGACGGTACTTCTTTGACTGTTGCCAACTCCATCATGCCTATGTCAGTGGCTCGTTGGGTTGCAATGACCACAGGAGCAACACAGGCCAAGTTTGGTTCCGCTGTGTTAGCTGGACTTTCTGACATTGCGGCAACTCCCGTAACTGGTACCGGTTCCGCAATGGTCCCGAACGCCACCTATTACGCAGATACTACTTTTGGTCGTGACACCTACCTGGTAGTTGAATTTGCGCGAGTAGATTCCACGAATGCGAAGTACGACGCAAACCTTGCTGCGATTCTGGACTCGTCCAGTAACACAAGCTTGACTAACTCTTCGACACTCACCCCAGCCAGAGCAGGATCTGTGAAGCGCAAGTACGGCTTCCTAGCTCCAGCTGTATCCACCACATTCCGCGTAGCTAAAGTCTCCTAAGCGCGATTAGATTAAGGAAAACACAATAATGAAAAAGAAATCCTTACGCGCCACAGGCATGGCCCTAGTTGCTGCAACACTTGTTGTAGGAATTGGCTCAGTGTCTATGGCTGCAGTACAGACCAACGGTTCAGACGGCCCACTCCACATCTGGGATGGTAACTCTGTACTGTTAGTTTCCC